>NZ_JBHVUQ010000068.1:0-38274 GCF_042884105.1 Streptomyces sp. NPDC058157 | reverse complement strand
CCACCCACCACCCACCACCCACCACCCACCACCCACCACCCACCACCCACCACCCGGCACCCACCACCCACCACCCGGCACCCGGCACCCGGCACCCGGCACCCGGCACCCGGCACCCGGCACCCGGATCAGAACGTGAGCACCCCCCGCGCCACCCGCCCGTGGTGCGCGTCGTCCGCCGCCTTCGCGAAGTCCTCCACCGGGTAGACCTCCGTCACCAGCTCGTCCAGCAGCAGCTCCCCCCGCCGGTACAGCTCGGCGTAGAGCGCGATGTCCCGCTGCGGGCGCGAGGACCCGTACCGGCAGCCCATGATCGTCTTGTCCAGGTACATCGAGGAGACCAGGAAGGACGCCTCCTCCTTGAAGCCGGGGACGCCCAGCAGCACCGCCTGCCCGTGCCGGTCGAGGAGGTCGACCGCCTGCCGGATCAGCTTCACGCTGCCCACGCACTCGAAGGCGTGGTCGGCGCCGGTCGGCAGGATCTCGCGGACGGCCGCCGAGGTGTCGGCGAGGGACCCGGCGGCCGACGCGTCCACGAAGTGCGTCGCTCCGAACTGCCGGGCCACCGCCTCCTTCGCCGGGTTCGCGTCCACGGCGACGATCACCGAAGCCCCCGCGATCCGCGCGCCCTGGATGACGTTCAGCCCGATCCCGCCGGTCCCGATGACCACGACGGTCTCCCCGAGCCCCACCTTCGCCCGGTTCAGCACCGCCCCCACCCCGGTGAGCACCCCGCAGCCGATCAGCGCGGCCGAGGTCAGCGGGATGTCCTCGGCGATCTTCACCGCCTGCACGGCCTTCACCAGGGTCCGTTCCGCGAAGGCCGAGTTCGACGCGAACTGGAACAGCGGCTGCCCACCCCGCGAGAACGGCCGGTCCGGCATCCCGATCGCCCGGCGGCACATCGTCGGCCGGCCCCGGTCGCAGTCCGCGCAGGCCCCGCAGTTGGCCAGGGTGGACAGGGACACGTGGTCCCCCGGCGCCACGTGCGTCACCCCCGGCCCCACCGCCTCGACGACCCCGGCCCCCTCGTGCCCGAGCACCACCGGCGGCGGGAAGGGGATCGTCCCGTCGATCACCGACAGGTCGCTGTGGCACAGCCCGGCCGCCGCGATCGCGACCAGCACCTCCCCCGGCCCCGGATCCCGTATCTCCAGGTCCCCGACCACCTGGGCCTGCTTGCCGTCGAACACGACGCCCCTCATCTGGGCTCCTTAGGCAGGCCGAGCACCCGCTCGGCGATGATGTTCCGCTGGATCTCGTCCGAGCCGCCGTAGATCGTGTCGGCCCGGGTGAACAGGAACAGGCGCTGCTCCTCGTCGAGCCCGAGTTCGTACGGGACCCCGGGCGCCCAGGGTCCCGGCCCGGCCGTGGCCCGCGCGCCCCGGACGGCCACCGCCAGCTCCCCGAGCCGCCGGTGCCAGCCGCCCCACAGCAGCTTGGCCACGCTCGGCGCCCCGGCGTCCCCGGCCGCCCCGAGGGTGCGCAGGGCGTTCCACCGCATGGTGCGCAGCTCGGCCCACTGGCGTACGAGGCGTTCGCGCAGGACCGGGTCGGGCGCGCCGGAGGCGGCGTACGCCCGGACCACCCGCTCCAGCTCCGCCGCGAAGCCGATCTGCTGGACGAGGGTGGAGACGCCCCGCTCCAGGGCGAGCAGGCCCATGGCGACCGTCCAGCCGTCGCCCTCACCCCCGACGACCTCCTCGGCGACGGCCCCGTCGAAGAAGACCTCGTTGAACTCGGCCGTCCCCGACATCTGCCGGATCGGCCGGACCTCCACCCGTCCCGGCTGGTCCATCCGGACGAGGAGGAAGGACAGGCCGTGGTGGCGGCGGGACCCCGCCTCGGTCCTCGCCAGGACGAAGCACCAGTCGGCCTCGCGGGCCAGGGAGGTCCAGATCTTCTGCCCGGTGACGCGCAGCCGCCCGTCCGCCGGGTCCCGTACGGCGGCGGTGCGCACCCCGGCGAGGTCGGAGCCGGCGCCGGGTTCGCTGTAGCCCTGGCACCACAGCTCCTCGCCGCGGGCGATCGCGGGCAGGAAGCGGTCCTTCTGCTCGCGGCTGCCGTAGGCGATCAGGGTGGGGGCGAGGAGGTTCTCGCCGATGTGGCCGACCCGGGCGGGGGCGCGCGCCGCCGCGTACTCCTCGGCCCAGACCACCTGTCCGGTGAGGGAGAGCCGCCGGTTGCCGTAGCCCTCCTCCGCCCAGCCGGTGCCGATCCAGCCGCCGCGGCCGAGTTCCCGTTCCCATGCGCGGCGGGCCCCGACGCCCTCGTGCTCGCTGCCGGGCCCGCCGAGGCCGACGGCCTCCTCGTACGGGCCGACCAGGTGCCCGGTGAGCCATGCGCGGGCCCGCCCGCGCAGCTCCTCGGCCTCGGCCCCGAAACTGAAGTCCACGCCCGCCCTCCCCTTCTGCTCCTACGCGTTCGGGCGGTCCTTGGCGGCGGCCGCCTTGGCCATGGCTTCGAGCTGGGCGAGCATCGGCATGGGGTCGGTGCCCACCGTGCCGGGGAGGAAGTCGGCGATCTTCTCGGGGGTCCAGGCCCCTTCGGCGTACCCGGCGCGCAGTTCGCGGGGCTGGGCCCAGACGGCGATCTTCGGTCCGGCGATCGTGTAGACCTGCCCGGTGATGCCCTCGGCCCCGGCGCGGTCGCTGAGCAGGTAGGTCACGAGGGCGGCGACGTCCTCGGGCTCGCCGATCTCCTTGAGCTCCATGGGTACGTTGGCGGACATCCGGGTGCGGGCGACGGGGGCGACGGCGTTGGCGGTGACCCCGTACTTGTTGAGCCCGAGGGCGGCGCTGCGGACGAGGGAGATGATCCCGCCCTTGGCGGCGCTGTAGTTGGCCTGGGCGACGGAGCCGGCGTGGTTGCCGCTGGTGAAACCGATGAGGGTGCCGGAGCCCTGCCGCCGCATGACGGCGGAGGCGGCCCGGAAGACGGTGAACGTCCCCTTCAGATGGGTCGCGACGACCGGGTCCCACTCCTCCTCGGACATGTTGAAGAGCATCCGCTCGCGCAGGATGCCCGCGACGCACACCACCCCGTCGAGGCGCCCGTACTCGGCGAGGGCGGTGTCGACGATGCGCTGGCCGCCGGCCATGGTGGAGATGTCGTCGGCGACGGCGACGGCCTCGCCGCCGGCCGCGAGGATCTCCTTGACCACGTCCTCGGCCACCTCGCTGGTGGGCGCGTTCCCTTCGATCCCGACGCCGTAGTCGTTGACGACGACCTTGGCGCCCTCGGCGGCGGCGGCGAGTGCCACGGCCCGGCCGATGCCCCGGCCGGCGCCGGTGACGGCCACGACCTTGCCTGCCAAGAAGTTCCCCACGTCCGGCCCCTTCCCGCTTTTTCTGACGGTCCGTTAGATTCTATGACCAGTCAGATCCCTTCCCACAAGCCCCTGTTCGTTCAAGGAGTGGATGGCGGCCATGACCCTGCCCCCCGAGTTCCACGAGATCGCCAAGCGCGTCAACAACTGGGGACGCTGGGGAGCCGACGACGAGATCGGCACCCTGAACCTGATCACCGAGGAGGTCGTACGGGCCGCGGCCGCCGAGATCCGCACGGGCCGCCGCATCCCCCTGGCGCTCCCGCTCAAGGAGGACGGCGTCCAGGCCGGCATGATCCCCGGCCGGATCAACCCCCTGCACACCATGGTCCAGATCAACCAGGAGCTGTTCGGCCCGGGCACGGTGGCGTGCAGCGACGACGCCGTGACCATGGGCCTCCAGGCGGCCACCCACTGGGACGCCCTCACCCACGTCTCGCACTCGGGCCGCATCTACAACGGCCGCCCGGCACACACGATCACCGCGCACACCCGCGCGCAGTTCAGCGGCATCGACAAGGCCACCCCGATCGTCTCGCGCGGGGTCCTCCTGGACGTGGCCCGCGCCAAGGGCCTGGACCGCCTCCCGGGCGACCACGCGGTGACCCCGGAGGACCTGGCGCAGGCGGAGGAGTTCGCCGGGGTCACCGTCCGCGCGGGCGACGTCGTCCTGGTCCGCACGGGCCAGATCCAGCTCTACCTGGCGGGCGACAAACACGGCTACGGCTTCCCGTCCCCCGGCCTCTCGGTCCGCACCCCGGAGTGGTTCCACGCCCGCGACGTGGCGGCGGTCGCGAACGACACCCTGACCTTCGAGATCTTCCCGCCGGAGATCGACAACCTCTGGCTCCCGGTGCACGCGTTGCACCTGGTCGAGATGGGCATGCACCAGGGCCAGAACTGGAACCTCGAACCACTGTCCACAGCCTGTGCGGAAGCGTCCCGCTACACCTTCCTCCTGTCGGCGATGCCGGAACCCTTCGTAGGCGGCACGGGCACCCCGGTCTCCCCGGTCGCCCTCCTCTGAACCAGCCTGAACCACACCACCTTCACGCACTCCCCCTGCGCCACGGCGGCCCACTCTCGGCCGTGTCGGTGTGCCGGTAGGCGTTCGTCACCACCTCGGACGCACACAACCGCACCCGCTCCTCCCACTCCGCACACCCGGCACTCCGCAAAGGCTCTCGAAGGGCTCGGTGAGGACCCGCACGGCTTCAAGGCCGACTGGGTCGGGAAGAACAACGTGTCGCGATTCGACGCCGTGCGCGACGGGGATGGCAGGATCGTGCTCATGAGCAAGGACGGGAAGATCCTCGTTCCGACGAACTACAGGTTCAGGTCGTGAGCGGGTTCCGGATGTACCTCAGGGTGGTCAGCGAGTCCCTCCAGCCGGCGGAGGTCTCCGAGAGGCTGGGGGTGGAGCCCGACGAGGCGACCACGATCGGAAGCCGTCGGCGTCCCCAGTCGCCTCCGCGGTCCCAGTCGACCTGGATCCGGCGCGCTTCGGCGGAGGCGGGGGCCAGGCCGGAGCACTTGGAACCCGTGGTGCTCGGGTGGGGGCCGGAACTTGCCGCCGGCCTGCGTCGGCTGGTCGATTCCGGGGAGGCCGCCGTCTCGCTGGTGCTGGTTCAGGAGATCCGCGACCTCGAAGATCCGCAGCAGAAGGGCATCTTCCTCGGTCCCGACCTGATGGCGTGGGTCGGCGCGGCCCGCGCCTCGCTCGACATCGATCAGTACGTCTACCACGAATGCAGCGGCCCCGCGGACCTCTGCGGCCCGTAGCGCCCACGCGCCGGCCGCCTTACGGCCCGCTCGGCCAGGCCCGTGAGGCAGCCGTGAGGGGAGCTCCGTCGGCATCGCTCGGCGGCGCTCCCCTCATCGACCCCGCGGGGCGGCTAGATCGGCAGGCCGACCACCCCCCACCCCCGCCGGTCCGCCTCGCCGACCACCTCGGCCCAGCCCCCCAGCAGCTCGGCGAACTCCTCGAACCCGGGCATCCACCGCCCCGGCTCCCGCCCCGCCAGCTCCCCGTACGGGGCCCGCAGCCCCTCCAGCCCCGGGGCGGCCTCGTGCCATCTCCGCCGCAGCCGCGCCACCGTCTCCGGGCCGCGCACGATCAGCGGGCCCGACCGCCACAGCCCCTCCAGCGACGGCAGCACCCCGGGGTCGACCTGTTCCGCATCGACGTCGGCCAGCGGCCCCCACCAGATCAGCCCCTCCAGGAACTCGTCCAGCGCCGCCCGCACCTCACCCCCGACCGCGCCCCGGACCTTCTCCCAGCCGTCCGCCGCCCGGAAGTGCGGCTTGTACGAGCCGAGCGTGCCCCGGAACTCGTACCGGCCCAGCCAGGCCCGCTCCGACCCGGCGGCCGGCCACACCCACCCGTCGACGACGTCGCCGTCCCCGTCGGGGTCGTCGTCCGCGTACGCCGACTCCTGCAGCACCCCCAGCCGGTCCTCCGGGGCCACGTCCATCACGTGCGCCCAGTCCACGACCAGAACCGTCATGTCCACACCCATGCGGCGATGCTAGCCACGGGCCCCGGCACAGCCCGACCCCCCTAACCCAGCGCCGCCAGGTACGCGTTCGCCGCGTCCGGTGCCGCCGCGCTGCGGGCCGACAGCTGCCGCAGGCAGTGGTAGGCCAGGTCGGTGGAGTCGTAGACGTGGTGGGCGAGCAGTGCCAGCTGGCCCAGTTGGGCGTCGGTCATCTCCTCCGGGCGCCCGAAGTCGCGCACGTACACCACGTCGGCCTCCAGCAGCTGGTGGCGGGCCAGCCGGAAGTCGCCGCCGAAGACGACCGGTGCGATCGGCCACCGCTTGACGGCGGCGAAGGCGTGCGGGACGAAGCCCTGGCGGCGCAGTTCCCGGTCCACGTCACCGAAGACCGGCTGGTCCTCGTACAACGGGACGAAGGACACCTCCGTGTGCACGGCCACCGCCTCCGCCAGCTTGCGCCTCCCGCCCTCGAAGACCATCAGCTCCGCACCCTGGATGTCGATCTTCAGCAGGTCGAACGGCCCGACGGCGTCCACCTCGTCCAGCCGGCGCGTGGCCACCGGCACCTCCGCCACCACCCGCCCCCATTCCTCGAACCCGTTGAACAGCCCGAGCCGCCTCGGATCGGGGCGGAAGAGGCTGGTCATCCCGGAGGCCGCGGCGACGAACAGGGTGTGCGCGGCGCCGTCGCCGAGGGCGTCGGGCAGGTAGGTCTCGTACGGGCCCTTGCGGGCCAGCAGCTCCGCCAGGGCCTCCGGCTGGGGCTCGAACCCCGTCACCCGGCACAGCCCCGCCTCCAGCATCGCCCGGTAGGGCGGATCCCCGTCGATCGGGTTCGCGCCGACGTCGAGGACATGGGTCGGCCGGGCGGGGCGGATCAGGTCGAGGAGGGGGGACGCGGCGCGGGCAGGGGTGGCGGCGGCGTTGGCGGTGGTGGCAGCGGCGGCGTTGGCGGTGGTGGCGGTCATGGGCGCTCTCGCTCTCCGGGCGGACGGGCGGACGGGCGGACGGGCGGACGGGCGGACGGACGGACGGACGGACGCTGGCCCCCGGCGCAGCATCCTGGCGCACCCGGAGCCGATCCCGGCTCAGGCGCCCCGCCCGGGGCCGAGGTCGAGGTCCTCGAACACCCGCTGGAACGGCCGCCGCAGCGCCACGGCCGCCGGGCGCGAGTCCGCCCGGGTCCAGCCGGCCAGCTCCTCCCGGGCCGCCGCCACGGAAGGCCGGGGGTCGGTGCCGGCGAGGACGTCCTCGACGGCCCGGGCGGTGAGCGAGGCGAGGCCTGGCAGGCGTTGCGCGGCGCGCCGGACGTCCTCGGCGAGGTCCTCCCGCCCGGCGAAGGCGGCCACCTCCCGGGCCAGGGTGACCAGGTGCGCCGTGAGCCCGTCCACCACGGCCACCTCCCGCACCTGCACCGCCACGGCCCCCCGGTACCGGCGCCGCACCGGGTTGAACCGCATGGCCCGTTCCGCCTCCCGGGCCCGCGCGGCGCCGGCGTGGACCGCCGCCACGTGGTCCTGCACCAGCAGCAGGTTGTCCCGCGCGGCATCCGGCCCCGCCCCCAGCGCCGCCGCCGTCCCGGTCAGGGCCCGCGTCACCCGCAGCCGGCAGTCCTCACCGACGCCGACGAGCACGCGATGGGGGTCGGGCGGCCACAGCAGCGGCGCGAGCAGGACCGTCACCACACCGCCCACCACCGTCTCCCAGACCCGGTGGAACGCGTACGCGTCCGGCGAGTCGTTCGCGAAGACCAGCAGGGACGACGCCGCCACCTGGATGTTCAGCCCGCCCCCGGCCCGCAGCAGCATCCCCGCCCCCAGCCCCAGGGCCACCACCAGCGCCAGCGCGACGGTCGACAGCCGCAGCACGTTCACCACGCCGATCCCGATGAGCACCCCGGCCACCACCCCGAGGGCCCGCTGCACCGACGCGCCCAGCGCCGTACCCGGATCGCCGCGCAGCGCCACCAGCGGCACCACGGCCGCGTACACCGGCGGCTGATCGGCTCCCAGCCACAGCGCGGCCTGCCACGCGACCGCCACGCTCACCACGATCCGCGCCGCCCCCGGCCACTCGGCCCGCACCGGCCCACCGAGCCCGGAGAACCACTCACGCACGCGCCCACCCTGCGCCGCCCGCCCCGCCTCCCACCCCCATTACGCCGTACGCGGCATGTCCGCGCGTCGATCCCGGCCCGCACCGATGAGTTCCGCCCGCCCCGGCAGTCTCAACCCTCGGCACCACCACGGACCCCCGCCACCGACCACCAGGAAGGCCCCCATGCCCAGCACCCAACTCCTCCGGGCCGTCAACATCAACATCACCCGCGACGGCATCGGCGCCGGCGAGAACCAGCGCCTCGACCGCCCCTTCGGCGACGGCCTCGACCCCTCCGTCCTGTTCTCCTGGGCCGGTGCCACGGCGAGCTGGCCGAACCGCACCGATCCGGGCGGCAGCCGCGGCCTGGACGACTACTTCACCCGCGACTGGAACCGCAACATCGGCGCCGAGATCATGGGCCGCAACAAGTTCACGCCCTACCGCGGCCCCTGGGAGGACCACGCCGACTGGCAGGGCTGGTGGGGGGACGAACCCCCTTTCCGCACGCCGGTGTTCGTCATGACCCACCACCCGCGCCCCTCCCTCACCCTCTCCGACACCACGTTCCACTTCGTCGACGCCGACCCGGCCACGGTCCTGGCCCGGGCGCGCGAGGCGGCGCAGGGCAAGGACGTGCGCCTCGGCGGCGGGGTGACCACGATCCGCGAGTTCCTCGAAGCCGACCTGGTCGACACCCTGCACGTGGCGGTGTCACCGGTGGAGGCCGGCTCCGGCATCCGCCTGTGGAACTCCCCAGAGGACCTCCTCGACCGCTTCCACAGGGACGTGGTCCCCAGCCCGAGCGGCGTGACCCACCACCTCTTCTGGCGCCGCTAGTCACCCCGGACACGCCGAATCGAACGCGCGTACAGGGACCCCCGCCGGCCGGCGGTTAGGCTGGCGCAGGCAGATCCATACCTGGGGGCGGGGGCCATGGCCGACCACGTACCGATCAATCCGTGCACGATTCCGTTGTTCACGGGTGACCTGGACGCGCTGGAGAAGAACAAGACGGCGATCGACACGGCCGCGGGCACGTTCCGTGACGCGGGGTCGAACGTGGACTCCGAGTTCCAGGGCCTGTCCGCGTTCTACTCCGCTCCCGAGGCGGAGAAACTGTTCGCGACGACCAAACCGGTCAAGACCGACAGCGACTTCTTCGCCGACCAGCTGGAATCCGCGTCGAAGGCACTGGGTGAATACATCACCGAGGCGAGGCCGATCGTCGCCCGCCTGAAGGAACTCCAGGCCAAGGCCACCACCTTCAGCAGCAAGATCAGCGGCGACAAGCACTGGAAGGACGACGGCGACAAGATCGACGAGAACAACGATCTGATCCACGACGTCAACGCCGCCGTCTCCGCGTTCTGGGCCGCCGAACGCACCTGCGCGAACAAGATCCGCGCCCTCTACTGCGCCGCCCCCCTCACCGCCGACGACGGCTCCCACGGCGCGAACATGTACGGCTACAAAGGCGAGGACCTCAACAAGGCACAAGACCTGCCCTGGGGCTCCCAACTCGAAGAAACCCACCGCGCCTGGGAGATCGGCTACTGGGTCAAGTCCTTCGTCTGGGACGGCCTGATCGTCGACGGGATCTGGGGCACCATCCGCGGACTTGGCACCCTCGTCGGCGTCGACGGCTGGGACAAGGCCGGCCAGGCCTGGACCGGCCTGGCCAAACTCGCCACCGGCCTGACCATCGCAGCCCTCCCCGGAGTCGGCACCGCCTTCTGGCTGGCCGACGACAAGGACCTCCCCTCCTGGATCCGCGACTCCCGCACCGCGGTCAAGGAGACCGGCAAAGCCCTCGTCGCCTGGGACGAGTGGGGCAAGAACCCCGCCCGCGCGGCCGGCGCGGTCACCTTCAACGTCCTGACCACCGTCTTCACCGGCGGCGCCGGCACCGCCGCGAAAGCCGGCACGGTCGCCAAGGTCATCAGCGTCGCCGGGAAAGCCGGCCGCCTCATCGACCCCATGACCTACATCGGCAAGGCCGGCTCCCTCGCCAAGGTCAAGATCGGCGACCTCTTCGCGAACCTCGGCAAAACCGACGGCGCCTTCCCGAAGATCACCGACGTGGTGTGGAAAGACCTGCCCAAGGCCGACATGCCCGGCATCAAGTTCCCCCACCCCGAAGACACCGTCCGCCTCCCCGACGACGCCCTCGGCCGCCCCCAGTTCTACGACAAGACCACCCACCAACTCCTCGACCACCAAGGCCTCCCCAAACAGGACCTCACCACCGTCCCCAAGGGCCCCGACCACCCCCTCACCGAGGTCCCGAAGAAACAGGAAGTCACCGTCGGCGGCGGCAACACCCACCACGCCACGGGCACCACCGACCACCCCATCGCGGGCGCCACCACCCACACCCCCGGCGGCGCGGCCACCCACACCCCCGGCGGCACCGCCGACCACACCCCCCACAACAGCCACACCCAACCGGGCAGCAGCGGCACGGGCGGCCACGGCGGCACCGACCACACCCCCACCACCGGCGGCACCCACCACCCGGACACCCCGTCCACGGGCGGCGGAGGCCACGGCGGCGGAGGCATCCCGCACCAGGGCGGCGGCGGCATCCCGGACAACCTCGGCCACGGCACCGGCGGCGGGATCCCCGACAACCTCGGCCACGACAGCGGTGCCACCCCCGGGGTGCCCGGCCACGGCGACCGGCCCGAGCTGCCGCCGCACCGGGACAACCCCCACAAGTACACGGACGCCGAGAAGCGCCAGATCATGGAGTACCAGGTCCACCGGGCGAACGACCCGGCGGACACCTACTTCAAGCAGTACTACAACAAGCTCGGCTACCGCCTGCGCGCCGACGTACCGGACCACACCGGCCTCGTCCCGCCCCAGCTCGTGGAGACCTCTCCCCACGTCTGGGTGCCCAAGTCGGACATCCCGCCGCCCGTCCCGCCGGACTACCTGGGCAAGGCGCACTCGATCGACCACCAGCACCCCTCCGTCACCCAGGACATGAGGGACTCCCTCGACCACGCCGCGAAGGAGCGGCACGACGCCATCACCGCCGACAAGGGTCCGCACGACGCCTACGGCGAGGCGAAGAAGGAGCACAAGCTCCTCGGCACACCGGAAACCGAGGCGGCGCTCGACGCGGCCCGGGCCCAGCACGCGCCGCTCCACGAGGCCCTTTCCAAGAAGAGCGAGGCGTACGGCGAGGCCATAGCCCGGGAACACGCGATACCCAAGGAGTTCCCCGGCGCCCAGGAGCAGAAGCTGCACGGCCCGGACAACGGCAACGACCAGTTCGACCAGGTGTACAAGCACGGCGACCGGTACGTCGTGGTCGAGGCGAAAAGCCACGTCACCACGGACCTGGGCGAACGCCGAATCGGCGGTAAGCGCGTCTCGCAGGGAACCCGCGAGTACTTCGAGGACATCCTCGAGCAAATGAAGAAGCGCGGAAGGAACATCCAGAGCGAAAAGGACCTGTACGAGGCCCTCAAGGCGGCACTGAACGCGGATCCCCCGCGCATCGATTACGTCGTCGTCAAGGGAGCCGATAACACCGGGACTTACGCCGGATACACTATTCGCCATTTCGACCTCACCAAATGACAGGAGAAGCGATGACCGTCTTCGTGCCCGGCCACGCCGAGCCGCAGCCGAGCAGTGCGGCCTGGGTCGAGGGGCTCACCGAGGAGCTGGTCAAGGACCTCGACGCCCTCTCCTCGTCGCCCCGGAAGCTCAGGTCGGCGTGGAAGGACGGCACCTTCAACGTCAACGCCCGGTTCGGGGTCGACCCGCAGGCCGCCGAGCTGGGCACCTGGGAGGCCGTGGTCACGGCGGCGCAGCTGGGAGCCGCCCTGTTCCGCACGGCGGGGATGACCGAGGGGACCACCGAGGTGCGCATCCACCACGCGATGCGCACCCTGCCGGCGGCGGGGCCGTCCTGGGACGCGAACGCGGAGGCGTGGATCGAGGCGTTCTGGTTCGCAGTCATCACGCGCGACCAGCCGAAGATGACCGAGCTGTGCGAGCTCCCGATCGACGTCCTGCGCGCCTCCGGCGCCGACCACGACGACTACCTCTACCACTGGGTCGCCACGCTCCAGGCGTACTGGCTCAAGCGTCCCGAACTGGTACCGGAGCTGACGCTGACCTTCCAGCGGTCCCACCCCGACGTCGCCGTCATCGCCGGGCGCGACTACATCCAGCACGTGGCCTACCCGCCGATCAACCTCTTCTACAAGTTCCTCAAGAAGGACGAAGAGGGTTTCCACGCCACGCTGCTGGAAGCCCTGGAGCTCCACAAGCGGTACTGGACCGCCACCCCCGAACGCGCCGACGACATCGACGGCCTCGTGCCGATCGGCGTCCTCGCCGTGGCCTGCCTCGCCTACGACGGCGGCATCCCCGTCCAGGTCACCTCCCCCTACCTGCCCGAGCACCTGCTCAAGCGCTCCTGGGTGGGCGAGTTCGAGGTCTGATGGCCCCCGAGGAGCCCACACCGACGACGGCCCCGGTGCGGCGCGTCGACGCCGACGATCCCGACGTCGACCTCGACATGGGGCATCGGCTGCTCTACCGGGACGGGTTGTTCACGGGAGAAGTGGCCGAATACCAAGACGGCCGGATCGTCGCCCTGGACGTCTACCGTGACGGGATCCTGAACGGTCCGTCCCGGATGTGGTTTCCGGACGGCACTGCGAAGCTGCGGGGAACCGTCGTCAACGGTTCCGCATCGGGTGAATTCCTGGAATGGCATCCCAACGGGGTCCTCAAATCCAGGAAGTTCTTCGACGACGACATCTACTCCCTCAAGGAGGAGAGCGTCTGGGACGAACACGGCTGCCTCGTCCGCGCATGGCACCGCGCGAGCGACGACAGGAACGACAGGAACGAAAGCGACGACAGGGACGACAGGGACGACAGGTGAGCCTCACGATGCGGGCGGGCCGCCCGGCCGTCCTGCGCCACCACGCGTCCGCCGCCGCGGACATGGCCGACGCGGTCGGTGAGCTGTACCCCTCCGACACCGAGGACGCCGTCCTCGTCTGGAACGGGGTGCCGGTCAGGCTGTCGTACGCCCACGACCTCGCCGCCCTCCTCGACGACCTGGTGCCCCTCCTGGAGGAGGTCCGGCGCCCCGGCTTCGCGCGGGCCGAGGTCTTCTGGGGGTCCGACACGTTCTCGGCGGAATGGACCGTGACCCGCGAGGACGACTCGCTGAGGATCCGCTCCCGCTGGCACAGCACCCTCGGGAACCACGAGCCGCTGCTGGCCGATCGGGGCGACGCGGTCGTCCCCCTGCGGGCGTTCGTCGACGAGTGGGCCAAGGTCCTCCGCAGGATCGTGACCGACATCGAGACGGAACGGATCCACCTGGAGGACGACGACCTCCACCACCGCGCCCGGACCTTGCTGGCCCCTCAGGACCGCGCCGCCCCGCCGCCCCCGGCCCCGAGCCCGACGCCCGCCGCGTACGCGCCCGCCCCCTCCGCCGTCGGGCCGGCCCAGCCCACGTAGCCGTCCGGGCGGATCAGGAACGCCCCGTCGCCGTAAGCCCCGTACGAGGGGATCCGTACCGTCCGCACGCCCGGCAGCTCCGCCGGGGCGGGGGCCTCGCCCACCACCAGCAGGGTCCAGTGCGGACCCCGGTACGCGTCGAAGAGGCGGATGCCTCCGCGCACCCCGTCCGGGGCGCGGTCGCCGGCCCGCAGGGCTCCGGCGGGCGGGGCGGTGCGGGTCTCCACCGCCAGGGAGGAGGCCCGGTAGCCGAGGCCCAGCTGCCGGGTGGCCTCGCCGCGGCGGGTCTCGCCGCGGTGGATCCGGGTGGACAGGCCGAGCATGGCGGCGGCGACGGGCCTCCGCTCCTCCTCGTACGTGCCGAGCAGCCCCTCCGGCGCCGCGCCGCTCAGCACGGCGGCCAGCTTCCAGCCCAGGTTGTACGCGTCCTGCACGCTGGTGTTGAGCCCCTGCCCGCCCGCCGGCGAGTGCACGTGCGCGGCGTCCCCGGCGAGGAAGACCCGCCCCTCCCGGAACCGGTCGGCGAGCGCCGCCCGGGGCCGGAAGTCGGAGGCCCAGCGGACCTCCGTCACATCGGCCGGCTCCAGGTGCGACCGTGCGGCGACGACCGCACGCAGCCCCGCCAGGGAGAGGTCGATCGCCGGGCGGCCCTCCTCCGCCGCCGCCGGCATCTGGGCGCTGACCTGGAAGTCCTCCGTTCCGGCGAGCGGGCACAGGGAGAGGAAGCCCTCGCCTTCGGCGCCCGGGAAGATGTGCCAGTGGTCGCGGTCGAGTCCGCTGATGCGCACGTCGGCCACCAGCACCGGGTTCGGGTCGACCGTCTCGCCCGTCATCCCGATCCCGAGCAGCCGCCGCACCGTGGACCGCCCGCCGTCGGCGGCGACGAGGTACCGGGCCCGGACGGTGGTCCCGTCGGCGAACCCGGCCGTCACCCCTTCCGCGTCCTGCGCGAGCCCGGTCAGCTCCCGCCCGAAGGCGACCCGTCCGCCGAGCTCGACGAGCCGGGCGAAGAGGACCTCCTGGGTGCGCCACTGCGGCACCATCCAGGGCTCGTGGTACGGCGAGCCCTCCTCCGACTCCGCCGGGTCCCACATGGCGTGCTCGCCGACCCGCTCGCCGTCCCGCCAGATCATCCCGACCGGGTACGGGCCGCCCGCCGCCCGGACGGCGTCGCCGACCCCGAGGTCGTCGAAGACCTCCATCGTCCGCGGCTGGATCCCCTTGCCGCGCGAACCGGGGAACAGCCGCCCGTCCCGCTCCACCACGAGGGCCCGGACGCCCCGCCGCGCGAGGTCCACCCCGAGCGCGAGCCCGGCGGCCCCGGCCCCGACGACCAGTACGTCCGTGTCCATGCCCATCCCCATCACCATCGCCATCACCATCGCCTCCCAAGGTTCCTTAACACCGTTAAGTTCACTCCGAGACTGCCCTTAACGGTGTTAAACTGTCAAGCGTGTCCCCTCGAAATTCCCCGAAGCTGGACAAGAAGCAGGCCGTGGAGGCCTCCCTCCGGCTCCTCGACGAGGTCGGTCTCGACGGCCTCAGCCTCCGCGCGATCGCCAGGGAACTGGACGTCCAGGCGCCCGCCCTCTACTGGCACTTCAAGAACAAGCAGGAGCTCCTCGACGAGATGGCCACGGAGATGTACCGCCGCATGACGGCGGACTTCCCCCTCTCCCCCGGCCTCTCCTGGCAGGAGCGCCTCCTGACCGCCAACCGCGGCCTGCGCACCGCCCTGCTCCGCTACCGCGACGGCGCGAAGGTCTTCAGCGGCTCCCGCTTCACCGGCACCGAGCACGCCGCCGGGATGGAGGACGGCCTCCGCGCCCTCACCGCAGCGGGCTTCACCCTCCCCCAGGCCGTCCGTGCCACCACCACGGCCTACTTCTTCACCCTCGGCTTCGTCACCGAGGAACAGGGCGTCGAACCCTTCCCCGGCGAACGCCGCGACGGCTACGACGTCACGGAACGCGCCGCCCGCCTGGCCGAGTTCCCCCTCGCCGCCGAGGCCGGAGCAGCCCTCTTCCAGGACTACGACGAGGGCTTCGAGGAAGGCCTCGCCCTGGTCGTCGCGGGCATCGCGCACCGGTACGGGCGGTGAACGGCACGGGATACGGCTTCCTCACGGCCGCCGCCCCCGACCCCGACGCCCTGACCAGGGCCCTGGCCGAGGCCTTCGGGATACCGGCGGCCCGGGTCGACGTCGCCCCGGACGGGACGGTCGACGGCAGGAACTGGGACACCGCCCTGGTCACCTGCGAGTACGAACTCCTCCGCACCGGCGACCTGCGCGGCATGCTGAACGTCTACGCCGTCCCGGCCGTCACCACACCCCCCGCCCCGGAGGCGCTCGCGACCGTCCTGGCCCGGACGCTGGACACCCCGGTACTGGCGGAAGTGGAGACCGCCACGGCTCCGCCCTCCCTCCGCAGGGTGTTCCTCCCCCAAGGCTGGACCACGTACGCGACCGTGGAAGACCTGGACCCGACCCCGGACCCGACCCTGGACCCGGCCCCGGACCCGGACCAGCCGTCCTTCCACGTCCACACCACCCAGACGGGCCTCGCCGCCTTCCCCGGGGCCGAGGTGAAGGGCCTGCCCTCCGCGGTCCACGCCTTCCCCCCGCACACCCCCCTCACGAACGGGCTCGGCACGCACCGCGACCTCCTCCACCCCTGGGAAGCCCTGATCTCCCGCATGGCCGCCGGCTGGCCCCCCGCACGCTGGTACGGCGCCGCCATGTACCGCGACGACCTCGCCGCCCGCGACCGCCTGGAAGCCGCCCTCCCCACCCTCCCCGACCCCGTCCGCACCGCCCTCGCCGCCCTCGACTCCCGCTTCCGCGAGCTGACGGTCGACGACGCGGGCAAGGAACTCGGCGCCGACCCGTCCACCACCCCCTGGTACCGCCACCGCCGCCCGACCGCCCTCCCCTGGCGCGTGCTGCTGCCCCCGGACGGATCGGCCTGATCGACCCCATGGCCGTGGTGCCGCACGAGCCCTCCGCGCTCCCGATCGGCATCACCCGCCTTCCGGCGACCCCGGAACCGACGCCGCACCCGCACCCGGCACGGGCGGACGCCAACGGAACCAGTAGTCCAGGCCGTCGGCCCGGTAGCGGGACCCGCCGTCGAAGCGGAGTTCGGCGACCAGACGCCTCGCGCCGTCCGGCACCCTCCGGTGCGGCTCCAGCATCAGCGCGAGTTCGTCGTAACGGGCGTCGACCGTGCCCTGGCCCGGGTGGAGCTCCGGCCCCGCCGTCCCGGCCTCATGGCGGTCGTACCGACTCACGAAGATGGCCCACTGCTCACGTTCCAGCCGCACGGCCAGCTCTTTCGCGGGCCAGACTCTGTACTCGTCGGCTTCGGCGGCGTGGTCGTAGTCGTAGCCCTGGAAGTAGTGGGGACGGCCGTCGACGTCGGCGAGGCCGAAGCGCGGGCCGTCGTACCGTTCCAACTCGACGTACACGCGCTCGAAGCCGTCCGCGATCAGCTGCGCTTCGTCCCAGATCCAGCCCATCCGCCCAAGCTAGCCGCAGGCGGTCCCCGCAGCCATGCGATATCGGGGGACCCGTCAGCCCAGTACCACCGGCAGGGTCCGCAGCCCCCGGTGGCGGGGGTTGCGCCACCACAGGGGGCCGGGGGTGGGGGTGGTGGGGCGGAGGGTCGGGTGGCGGGTCAGGAGGGTGGTGAGGGCGATCTCGGCCTGGAGGCGGGCCAGGGGGGCGCCGAGGCAGTGGTGGATGCCGTGGCCGAAGGCCAGGTGGCCCGTCGGGGGGCGGGACGGGTCGAAGCGGTCCGGGGCGGCGAAGACGGCGGGGTCCCGGTTGGCCGACAGCAGGGCGATCTGCACGAAGTCCCCGGCGGGGATCGTCGTGCCGGCCACCGTCACCGGCTCGGTGGCGTAGCGCATCGTCGCGATGGAGAACGGGCTCTCGTGGCGCAGCACTTCCTCGATGAAGGCCCCCGTGCGCGAGGGGTCGGCGCGCAGGGCGGCCAGTTCGGCGGGGTGGGTGAGCAGGGCGTGGACGCCGCTGGAGATCAGGTTCGCGGTGGTCTGGTGGCCCGCCGCCACCAGCAGGAAGCCCATGGAGGTGATCTCCGCCTCGCTGAGCCGGTCCCCGTCGTCGCGGGCGCGGATCAGCGCGGTGAGCAGGTCGTCGCCGGGGTGGGCGCGCTTGTGGCCGATGAGGGCCCGGATGTGTCCCACCAGGGCCTCGGCGGTGGGGACGGAGACCTCGCCGTCGCCCTCCTCGCCGCTCAGGGTGGCGGCCCAGGCCTCCTGGATGTGCCCGGCGCCCTCGGCGGCGCCGAGCAGGTCGAAGACCACGGCGAGGGGGAGGGGGACGGCGAAGTCCCGGACCAGGTCGGCCTCGGCGGCGGGGGCGGCGTCCAGGGCGTCCAGGAGGCGGTTCACGTGGCCCTCGATCACCGGCCTCAGCGCGGCCACCCGGCGCGCCGTGAAGGCCTGTTGGACCAGCCTGCGCAGCCGCGTGTGGGCGGGCGGGTCGGAGTTGAGCATGTGCGCGGTCAGCGCCCGGCCCGGGCCGGGTCCCTCCTCGGAGCCGTCGCGGCGGTCGAAGGCCTCGGTCGCGGCGTTCTTGCTCAGCCGGGGGTCGGCGAGGGCCGCCTTGCAGGCGGCGTGCCCGGTGACCACCCAGCCCTCCAGCGGGGCCTCGCCCAGGATCCGCACCCGGTGCGCCCCGCCCTCCTGCTCCCGCCAGCGCCGGTAGGCGGGGTGGGGGTCGTCGAAGAAGGGGGAGGGCCCGACCTCCTCCGTCCCCGTTCCCCCGTCAGCGGACATTCCGCGCCGCCTTCGTCAGTCGTACGTCCTCCACCCCGAGCAGCCCGACCAGCGGCACCTTCGCCCTGCGCTGCGCGGGGTCGACCTCCAGGCCGGCGCCCCGGATCAGGTCCAGCAGCAGTTCGGCGAGCGGCATGACCATGTGGCGCCCCCAGCACCGTTCGGAGGAGTGCCCGAAGGGCAGGTAGCCCGGGGCGGTCTCGGGGTCGAGGTGGTCCCAGCGCCCGGGCAGGAACACGTCGGGGTCCTCCCACAGCGCGGGGTCCCGGTGGGACAGCAGGGGCAGGACGAGTACGTCGTCACGGGCGCCGATGCGCGCGTCCAGGGCCCCGTACTCGGGCGAGGCGTAGCGCAGGATGTTCCAGGACGGGGGAAGCAGTCGGGCGGCCTCGTGGAGGACGTTCCGGTGGGAGGTCTCCCCGGTGAAGGGCGAGCCCAGCCAGAGGGCGTTCGCGACGAGGGTGGAGACGGTGAAGCAGACGGGCGCCGCCGCCCTCCGGTAGATGCCCATCGCGTGGCGCCGGTCGTGGTAGCCGCC
Source organism: Streptomyces sp. NPDC058157 (assembly GCF_042884105.1). NCBI lineage: Bacteria > Bacillati > Actinomycetota > Actinomycetes > Kitasatosporales > Streptomycetaceae > Streptomyces > Streptomyces sp. NPDC058157. Next base: position 19,505 of record NZ_JBHVUQ010000068.1, on the reverse strand, counting down.
GGCTTCCGCGAACAGTCCGGCAATTCCGCTCGATATCCTCCCGGGCCTTTTCCGCCGGGGAACGGCGGCCCCGGCGGCTATCACCGACCAGGTGAGTTTCGGGGTGAGCTCCAGGTTCCGGCTCATGAGAATGCGCAGCCGGCGCGGATCACCGCCGAGAATGAGGTCGCGCAGGAAAAGGTGTCCGGTGAGCGGCCACGGGCCGGTCAGGTCGGCGTCTTTCGGCAGGGGCCGTTCCAGGGCCTCCCTGACGTCCCGCCCGATGACCCGCATCACCGAGGCGGCCTCGCTGCGGCCGATCGAGCGGCCGTGCAGCGGCTTGAAGGTGGGCCGCTCCGTCTCGGTGGCCCGGCGGGCGGCGAGGATCCGGTCGGCCAGGGCGGGGCCGGCGACGCCCATGGTGTCGGGCTCCAGGCGGAAGGCGTCCTTGCCGGTGTGCTCGCGCAGCAGGGCGGCGAGCCGGGGTGCGAAGACCGTGGTCCGCGCGGCCGGGAGGGAGGAGAGGGGCATACGGGGCTCCGATGGGCCGTCGGTACCGCCCCGGCCGCCGGGCGGCCGGGGCGGCTCTGCCGGTCTAGTACCAGAAGTACCAGGCGCTCTTCTTGAGGCTCTGCTGACCGGAAACGGCATTACGGATGGCGAAAAGCATCTTCATCGCCATACCCCCTCTCCCATGGTTGGCTCGTGGCCGCAATGAAGGGTCACGGAACACCGCCCGAGGTGTGCCGGCGACGCCCCGCTGGAGAATGCGCCGCCACCGTAGGCGTCGGTCTCCCCGCGAGACAACAAGGCCTACGTCTTTATGTACGCTCCTACCAATGGGGCCCGCGCATTCCGGCCAGCCATCGCCGGGTTCGCGCCGTATCGCGCGCACGGAGGAACCTGCGGGTGGCGGCGTGCGGCATGCACGCCCCGAGCGCGGCACGGCAGCCGCCACCCCACGACCCGCACTCGTCAAGGCACAGGACCCTTGGCGTCCCCTCGCGACGAATCGCTCAACACCAGGGTGATCAACAGGTGACGAACCGTCAACACCTCGTTAGAGGTACACGCGCGGTTCCCGTTTCAGCAGGACTTTTTTCAACGTCACCGGCTGGGCCTGCGGGGGCTCCGCCACCGCCCGGTCGATCTCGCACCAGATGCGCTTGCCCGCGCCCTCGCGCTGCCAGCCCCACCGGTCCGCGAGCCCGTCCACGAGCTCCAGCCCGCGCCCGCCCGTGTCGTCCCCGCCGGCCTGCCGGCGGGCCGGGGCGCGGTCGCTCGTGTCGGCGACCTCCACCCGCACCCCCGGACCCCCGAGGAGCATCCGCAGCACGGCCGGACAGCCCGTGTGCACGACCGCGTTGGTGACCAGCTCGGAGATCAGCAGGATCAGCGTCTCGGCGAGCGGTTCGTCGTCCCCTATGCCGGACCCCGCCAGCCGGGACCGCGCCCATCGGCGCGCCCGCCCGACCTCGGCGGGGTCGGGTCCTACCTCCAGCTGTACCTGAAGCACCTGCACCGCTCACACCATCCGAACCGGCGGACACTTCGCCTCGCGACAGGGCGGGATCACCGAGTGTGATCCCCGTGCCGAGCAGCATGGTTGACATACAGTCACCACAACAAGCGCTTCGGGCATATTCCAGCGCGAAGGAGTAGGCGTGGTGCATACTGTGCGACGCTCGCGCCGCTCAACCACTCGCATCGTGGGAGCGTACCGGAGGCCACCCCCGCCTCCGGGCCGGATCGGGGCGGGCGAAGGACACAAACCGATATCAACTCTCTGTAATCGGACATGAGTCCCGCGTCGTCCCTCCCGTGCCCCTGCGTCACAGCCTGCTACCTCATCGCAGCCCCCTCCGCCCCCGCGACGGACACCGCGCCCGATGCCGCCTCCCCCTCCGCCTCCGTGCCGAGGCGGGCCGCCAGGAGTTCCTCCGCCTCCCGCGCCGAGTGCCACTGCTCCGACCGCACCCACGCCCGTTTCAGGTGCAGGTGGACGTCCGCCTCCCACGTGAAGCCCATCCCGCCGTGGACCTGGAGGCAGTCCCGGGCCCCGCGCACCGCGGCCTCGTCCGCGAGGAGCTTGGCCGCCGCGATCTCGGCCGCGTCACCCGTCACCGCCGCCGCGTACACCGCCGTACGGGCCACCTCGGCACGGACCAGCATCCGCGCGCACAGGTGCTTGACCGCCTGGAAGCCCCCGATCGGCTGCCCGAACTGCTCGCGCTCCCCGGCGTACCGCACGGCCAGCTCCACCGTCCGCAGCGCACTGCCCAGCTGGAGCGCCGCCGTCAGCAGCGCCCCCGCCTCCCGGTACTCCGCCGGGGGCGGGACCGCCCCCGAGGACCGCCACAGCGGGGTCAGCGGGTCCACCGGGCGGACCGGCTCGCCGGCCGGCAGCCCCTGCGCCCCCAGCACCGCGTCCGCCTCCCCCAGGTACGCCACCAGCGGCCCGCCCAGGTCGAAGGCGGTCACGACCGTCGAGCCCGAGGCCGCCCCCGGGACCACCCCGGCCGCCAGGTGCGTCGCCACCAGCGGCCCCGGCAGCAGCGCGCGCCCGGCCTCCTCGAAGACCAGCACCGCCTCCGGCAGGCCCAACCCGACCCCGCCCCCGGACTCCGGGAGCCGCAGGGAGAAGAACCCCGCCTCGCCCAGCTCCCGCCACAGCCCCCGGTCCACGACCGGTCCGCCCTCCGCGGCCACCGACTCCCGCAGCGCCTCCCGCCCGTACCGGCCCGCGAGCAGCTCGCGGACGCCCGCCCGCAGGTCCCGCTGGTCCTCCGTCAGCCGGAAGTCCAAGGCCGCTCACCGCCCCTTCGGAAGGCCGAGGATCCGCTCGGCGACGATGTTCCGCTGGATCTGCGAGGTCCCGGCCGCGATCGTGTAGGACAGCGAGGACAGCCGCTCCAGCGTCCACTCCTCCTCCAGGGACAGCGCGCCCGCCCCCAGCACCTCCGCCGCCACGTCGTACAGCTCCTGCCGCGCGTGCGAGTACGCCAGCTTGAACACGCTGCCCCCGGTGCCGGGGACCCCGCCGGAGCCCTGCGCCTCGCTGACGTTCCACTGCGTGAGCCGCCACAGCGCGCCGAACTCCCCGTACAGCCGCCCCAGCCGGCGCCGCAGCACCGGGTCGTCCCAGCGGCCGTTCGCCCGCGCGGTCCGCGCCAGGGCGCCCAGGGTGCGCCGGCAGGCGACGACCTCGCCGACGAAGGCGGTGCCGCGTTCGAAGGAAAGGGTCACCATCGTGACCCGCCAGCCGTCGTTCTCGGCGCCGACCCGGTTGGCGACCGGCACCCGGACCTCGTCGAGGAACACCTCCGCGAACTCGGCCGATCCCGCGAGGGTGCGCAGCGGCCGGACCGTGATCCCGGGCGCGTCCATCGGCATGGCCAGCCAGGAGATCCCGCGGTGCTTCGGCGCGGCCGGGTCCGTCCGGACCAGCAGCTCGCACCAGTCGGCGACCTCGGCGTGCGAGGTCCAGATCTTGGAGCCGGTGACCACGTACGCGTCCCCGTCCCGGACCGCCTTGGTCCGCAGGGCCGCGAGATCGGAGCCGGCGCCCGGCTCGCTGAACCCCTGGCACCACACCTCCTCCCCGCGCAGCACCGGCGGCAGCCAGCGGGCCCGCTGCCCGGCGGTGCCCTCGGCGGCGATCGTCGGCCCGGCGTGCAGCAGGCCGACGAAGTTGGCGCCGACGTACGGGGCGCCGGCGCGCTCGGTCTCCTCCAGGAAGATCAGGTGCTGGGTCGGGGTGGCACCGCGCCCGCCGGCGTCCACGGGCCAGTGCAGGCCCGCGTACCCGGCGTCGTGGAGCCGGCGCTGCCAGCCGAGGTCGTACGCCCGCCGGCCGGGCCAGTCGTCGGGCGACGGCTTGGCGGGCAGTTCGGGCAGCACCTTGGCGAGCCAGGCGCGCAGCCGGGCCCGGAACTCCTGCTCCTCCTCGGTGTGGGAGAGGTCCATGTCAGACCAGGTCCAGGCCGAGCATGCGGATGGCGTTGCCGCGCATCAGCTTGTACACGGTCTCGTCGTCCAGGCCCTTCACGTGGTCGAGGGCGACCTCCCTGGTGTGCGGGAAGGTCGAGTCCACGTGCGGGTAGTCGGTCTCGAAGGTGGCGTTGTCGCGGCCGACGACGTCCAGCGAGGCGATGCCGTGCTTGTCGCGGAAGAAGCAGCAGAAGATCTGCCGGTAGTAGTAGGTGGAGGGCGGCTCCGGGATCAGGCCGCGGACCCCGCCCCAGGCGCGGTGCTCCTGCCAGACGTCGTCCGCGCGCTCCAGGGCGTACGGGATCCAGCCCATCTGGCCCTCGCTGTAGGCGAGTTTCAGCGTCGGGAACTTCACCAGGACCCCGCTGAAGAGGAAGTCCATCATCGAGGCCATCGCGTTGTTGAAGCTGAGGGAGGCCTGGACGGCGGGCGGGGCGTCGGGGGAGGCGGCGGGCATCTGGGACGAGGACCCGATGTGCATGTTGACCACCGTGCCGGTCTCCTGGCAGACGGCGAAGAAGGGGTCCCAGTAGCCGGAGTGGATGGACGGCAGCCCGAGGTGGGTGGGGATCTCGGAGAAGGTCACGGCGCGGACCCCGCGGGCGGCGTTGCGGCGGATCTCGGCGACGGCGAGGTCGATGTCCCACAGCGGGATGATGCACAGCGGGATCAGCCGGCCGCCGCTGTCTCCGCACCACTCCTCGACCATCCAGTCGTTGTAGGCGCGCACGCAGGCGAGGGCGACCTCCTTGTCGTGGGCCTCGGCGAAGGTCTGCCCGCAGAAGCGGGGGAAGGTGGGGAAGCAGAGGGAGGCCTCGACGTGGTTGAGGTCCATGTCGAGGAGCCGGGCCTTGGGGTCCCAGCAGCCGCGGCGCATCTCCTCGCGGGTGATCCCCTCCAGGGTCATGTCGTCGCGGTCGAAGCCGACGGCGGCGATGTTGCGCTTGTACGGGAACTTCAGGTCCTCGTAGATCCACCAGTCGGTCGGCGGGCCGTCGGGGTCCATGGTGATCACGTACTTGCCCCCGGTGTACTCCAGCTCGCCGATTCCGGCGGTGAGGGGCTTGGGGCCGCGGTCGCGGTACTTCGCGGGCAACCACACATCGAAGAGGTGGGCGGGCTCGATCACGTGGTCGTCGACGCTGATGATCCGAGGCAGTTCCAGTGCCATGTGCTCGCGCTCCTTCTCCCCAATCTGATGCATCGTCAGAAACAAGCTAGCCCCGGCACCCCTGGACCGACAAGCGTCGGAGCCCTACGCTCTGCCGTTGATCTGACTAACCGTCAGCTGCCGTCGGGCGCTGCGCCCAGGGGAGGTCCGCGATGACGACGCCGGAACCGACGACGACGGGCGGGGCCGCGGCGGCCGGGGACGACGCCGCGCGGGCCCTCGCCACCGAGCTGAGCCGCTCCCGCACCCTCTGGGAGCTGATCTCCCGCCGCGCCGCCCTCACCCCCGGCGCCCCGGTCCTCCTCGAGGCCGCCGACGACCCCGCCGACGACCGCACCCTCACCTTCGGCGCCCTGCGCGACCGCGCCGAACGCGTCGCCGCCGGCCTCCACGACCGGGGCGTGCGCCCCGGCAGCGTCGTCGCCTGGCAGCTGCCGACCCGCATCGAGACCGTCCTGCTGTCGGCCGCCCTCGCCCGCCTCGGCGCCGTCCAGTCGCCCGTGATCCCCTTCCACCGCGACCGCGAGGTGGCCTTCGCCCTGCGCTCCTCCCAGGCCGAGTTCTTCGCCGTCCCCGGCACCTGGCGCGGCTTCGACCACACCGCCATGGCCGCCCGGCTCGGCGCGCGCGGGGTCTTCGAGGCGTACGAGGACGCGGACCTGCCCGACGGCGACCCGGCCGTGCTGCCCCCGCCGCCCGCCGACGGCACCTCGGTCCGCTGGATCTACTGGACCTCGGGCACCACCTCCGACCCCAAGGGCGTCCTGCACACCGACCGCTCCCTGATCGCGGGCGGCTCCTGCCTCGCCCACGCCCTGTGCCTGACCCCCTCCGACGTGGGCTCGATGGCCTTCCCGTACGCGCACATAGCCGGGCCCGACTACACGGTGATGCTGCTGCTCTACGGCTTCCCGGCGGTCCTCTTCGAACGGTTCGCCCTGCCGGACGCGCTGGCCGGCTACCGCCGCCACGGGGTCACCATCGCCGGCGGCTCCACCGCCTTCTACTCCATGTTCCTCACCGAGCAGCGCAAGGACCCCGCCACGCCCCTCCTGCCGAGCCTGCGCCTGCTCGCGGGCGGCGGCGCCCCCAAACCGCCGGAGGTCTACCACGCGGTGGTGCGCGAGCTGGGCTGCCAGCTCACCCACGGCTACGGCATGACCGAGGTCCCGATGATCACCATGGGCTCCCCGGACGACACCCCCGAGAACCTCGCCACCACCGAGGGCCGCCCCCCGGAGGGCATGTCCATCCGCATCACCACCCCCGACGGCACCCCCCTGCCCGCCGGCACCGACGGCGAGGTCCGGCTGCGCGGGGAGGCGGTCTGCCAGGGCTACCTCGGGCAGAAGGACGCCCCCGGCGTCTTCGACGCCGACGGCTACCTGATCACCGGAGACCTGGGCCACCTCACCCCCTCCGGCCACCTCGTCCTCACCGGCCGCAGCAAGGACGTGATCATCCGCAAGGGCGAGAACATCTCGGCGAAGGAGATCGAGGACCTCCTCCACCAGCTCCCCGGCATCGGCGACGTGGCCGTCATCGGCCTCCCCGACCAGGAGCGCGGTGAACGCGTCTGCGCCGTCGTCGAGCAGCCGCCCGGCGCGGCCCCGCTGACCCTCCCCCAGGTCACCGCCCACCTCCGCGCCCAGGGCCTGTCCCCGTACAAGCTCCCCGAACAGCTGGAACTCGTCGACGCCCTGCCCCGCAACGACGCCCTGCGCAAGGTCCTCAAGTACCGCCTGCGCGAGCGCTACTCCTGACCCGCCCGCCGCCTCTCCCGCCGGTCCCTACAGGCGGCTCAGCGACGCGGCCGCGAACAGCACGTCGCGGATGGCCTCGCGGTCGCCGGTCTGGCCGACCGCGGCGTCCTCCGGGGAGATGTGCCCGGCGGCCAGCTGGCAGAACTCCAGCCCGTCCAGCGCGACCTCCGCCACCGTGTGCTCCCGCGAGGGCCTGGCCGCCGGGGAGTCCAGGGCGATGTCCCAGCCGCCCCCGCCCGCACCCTCGATCTCCAGGTGCAGGGTCCGCCCCGGAGCCCCCGCCGCGACCAGCCCGCGCGCCGGGGCCGCCAGGCCCGAGCGGCGGCGGCCGGCCAGGGCCCCGGGCAGCAGCCGGGCCGCGAGGTCGATCATGCCGTGCAGGTGCGGCCCGGACGGCGGCTCGTACGGGTAGTCCACCGCCTCCGCGATGTCCCAGGCGTGCACCCAGCACTCGAAGGCCCGCTCCAGGAAGGCGTCCCCCAGCGGCAGCGCGAAGGCGCCGTAGTCCACGGACAGTTCGGCCACGCCCCGGCCCGCGAAGGAGACCGTGCGGACCAGGGTGTGCCCCTGCTCCCGCCAGGGCTCGCGGACCTTCCGGCCGGCCTGGTCCGCCGCCGACTTCCAGTAGTGCTCGGTGCGGTCGGTGGGACCGCCCGGCGGGGCCTGCGGGCCGAGCGGGTCGTCCAGTCCCAGCGCGGTGGCGACCAGCCCGTCGACCGTGAGCAGGTGCCCGATCACCCCCGCCACGGTGGTGCGGTGGCTGCGCCGGCGCTCCTCCTCGAACCACTTCAGCCGCACCGGGGTGTCCCACTCCGACTCCCCGAAGTCCCGCAGCAGCGCGTCCAGCCGTGCGGTCTCGGTGTCGTACGGGTTCGCCCACGCGGGTACCGGGATCCGGGCCGGGCGCTTGCCCAGGCAGTCCTCCAGCACCCGCGAGCGCAGCAGCGGCTTGAGGTCGAGGCTCTCCTCCGGGTGCAGCAGCCCGACGGCGTCGCGCAGCCGCAGGGCCTCCTCGGCGCAGGGCGCGCACTCGGTGAGGTGGTCCTCGACGGCCTGGGTCTCCTCGGCGGAGCAGGCGGCCAGCGCCCACGCCCCGAGCAGGGACTTCAGCACGGCGTGCGAGGGCGGCGCGGGCGGCAGGACCCGGGGCGCTTCGAGGTCGTCACCGGCCGCGCGCGGACCCGGTATCAGCGCGGGTCCGCCCGCCGGGGGCTCGTACGCGTCGTCGGGGGTGTCATCGGTGGGTCCGGTCATCGGGTGGTTCCGTATCCGCGTGGGCCGTATCCGGGCGGGGCGGGGTCCTCCCTCGGGAGGACGTTGGCGGTCGACAGCAGCTGGAGCCCGAGCCGCAGCCGGCGTCGCGCCTCGTCCTCGCTGATCTGCAGGTCGGCGGCGGCCTGCCGGTAGTCCCGGCGCTTGAAGTACGCGAGTTCCAGGGCGGCCCTCAGCGGGGCGGGCATGGAGGTGACGATGTAGTCGGCGCGGGCGGCGGCGTTGGCGCTGCGCACCTTCTGTTCGAGCTCCTCGCGCGAGCCCCGGCCCAGTTCGGCCTGGCGCAGCCGGGCGACGGCCTGGCCCTGGGTGATCCGGGCGACCCAGGAGCGCATGGAGCCCTGCTTGGGGTCGTAGGCGTCGGGGTTCTCCCAGATGTAGCCGAAGACCTCGCGGGTGATGCGGTCCGCGGCCTTCTCGTCACCGAGCACCCGGTGGGCGAGGCTGTGCACGAGCGAGGCGAAACGGTCGTAGAGCTCCCCGAGCGCTGCGGCCTCACCACGGGCGAGACGCTGCTGCATGCGGCGGTCCCAGCGCGGTGGAACGTCCTTCGCCATGGTGCCTCCAGCCGTGTGTCGACCCGTCAAATGTAGTCGCCACCGGCGGGACCGCGCCTGTTTTGGGGGAACGTCCCCCCAGGGCGCGAAGTCCGTGCTAGCCGCACAGACGTACGCGCCCCACCGCGCTCCCCGTGCGCGGGTTCGATGCGGCCACCCCGTCGACCGCTCCGCTTAACGCGCAGGCCATCGAGGGCTTACGCTCCTGCCTGTCTTGATCTGCACCTCAAGTGCACCCCAACGCACATGTGAAGGCGGAACGCCGCATATGGACAGCGCAGAGTACGAGCGCAAGATCGCCTCCCGATTCGCCACCTTCGACCAGGACGGGTCCGGCTACATCGACCGCGAGGACTTCAGTACGGCCGCCCGCGCGGTACTGGCCGAATTCGGCGTCACCGCCCGCTCGGACCGGGGCCAGGCCGTCTTCGCCGGGGCGGAGGCCTTCTGGCAGGGCCTGGCCGGCATCGCGGACGTGGACGGGGACCAGCGCGTGTCCCGCGAGGAGTTCGTGACCGGGGCGGCGAAGCGGCTGCGGGACAACCCGGAGCGGTTCGCCGAGATCGCCCGCCCGTTCCTGGCGGCCGTGGTCGCGGTGGCGGACGAGCACGGCACGGGCGCCACCCCGGCGGCGGCGGCCCGGGTGCTGCGCGTCCTGGGCACGGCCCCCGCCCTGGCGGACCAGGTGGCCGCGGCCCTGGCCGGCCCGGACGGCCACGTCTCGGAGGACGCGACCCTGCGCGCCTTCGCCGCGTACTGCGGCGTCGACCCGGACGCGTAGGCATCCGTCCGCGCCCGGGGCACCGCCCGGCGGCAGCCGGGGGAGTTCGAGGGACGGGGGCCCGGGGGCGGCGCCCCCGGGCCCTCCCGCGGGAGCTACGCGAAGACGACCGTGCGGGAGCCGTTCAGCAGCACGCGGTGCTCGCTGTGCCACTTGACGGCCCGCGCCAGCGCCTGGCACTCCACGTCGCGGCCGATCGCGACCAGCTGGTCCGGCGTGACCTCGTGCCCGACCCGCTCGACCTCCTGCTCGATGATCGGCCCCTCGTCGAGGTCGGCCGTCACGTAGTGCGCGGTCGCGCCGATCAGCTTCACACCGCGCGCGTGCGCCTGGTGGTACGGCTTGGCGCCCTTGAAACTCGGCAGGAAGGAGTGGTGGATGTTGATGATCCGCCCGCTGAGCTCCTTGCACAGGGTGTCCGACAGCACCTGCATGTAGCGGGCCAGCACCACCAGCTCGACGTTCTCCGCCCGCACCAGCTCCAGCAGCTGCGCCTCGGCCGCCGCCTTGGTGTCCTTCGTGACCGGGATGTGCACGAAGGGGATGTCGTAGGAGCCGACCAGCTCGGCGAAGTCGGTGTGGTTGGAGACCACGGCCGCGATCTCCACCGGCAGCGCGCCGATGCTCGCGCGGAACAGCAGGTCGTTCAGGCAGTGGCCGAACTTCGACACCATCAGCACGATCCGCATGCGCTCGTCGGAGCGGTGGATCTGCCAGTCCATCCGGAAGCTGTCGCCGATGGCGGCGAAGCTGGCGCGCAGCTTCTCCAGCGTGACCTCCGGCTCGGCCTCGAAGTGCACCCGCATGAAGAAGAGGCCGGTCTCGCGGTCTCCGAACTGCTGGCTGTCCACGATGTTGCAGCCGGTCATGAAGAGGTAACTGGAGACGGCGTGCACGATGCCCTGCTTGTCGGGGCAGGACACGGTCAGGACGTACTGGGGCAGGGGCCGGGCCCCGGGCTGCGGGTCGCTCATGACCCCATAGCCTTTCACACCGCGCAGGTCACACCGCGCGCGTGAGCATCCTCAGCACGTCCACGGAGCTCGGCCGCTCGTCCGGGTCCTCCCCGTCGGCGGCGGACATCCGCACGTGCGCCTCGCGGGCGGCCCGGACCGCGTCGGGCCAGGCGGCGTTCTCCAGGTAGGCGGTCACGGGCGCGTCCGGCCCGACCTGGTGCAGGATCCGCAGCACGCGCAGCACGGCGAGGTCGACCAGGGCCGCCTCCTGGGCGTCGCGGAAGATCGTGCCTATGTACTTGTCGGCGGACCAGCTGTCGAGCCAGGTGTCCTCGACGAGCCGGTACACGGCGTCGGTGACGTCCCCGTACCCTTCGGCGCCGGCGAGCCAGACCTCTTCCTGGAACACGGGGTCGGAGAGCATGTGCAGCGCCGAGCGCACGTTGCTGCGCCAGCGCCACCACGGCATGTCGTTGAGGGGCATGCCGCCCATGGTGGAGGAGCGGCCGCCGCGGCGGGAAGAGTTCTTCGAACCTTGGGCGAATGTCACGCTTTCGATCGTACGTTCCCCACAAATGCGATCTTGAAGCACCTATCCACACCCCGCCCCCGGCCGTTCACCTGGGCGTCACCGGATGTTGTGTACACCTCAGCACCGAGTTACCCCTGTGGCGGAATGGTCGTGGGACATGACCAAAAGCCGACGCGCAACCACCCTGATCCGCCTGCTCCTTGCCGCAGCGACGGGTGCGTGTCTCACCACAGCGTGTGGGGTGCTCCCCGGAAGCTCGGGGGGATCCGGGGACACCCTCACGGTCATGACGTTCGCTCCGATGGGAACCAAGGCCACCAACATGCCCGGAATGCCCGGCATGGCCAAGGCGTACGAACGCTGGATCAACGCCAACGGTGGCATCAAGGGCCGCAAGCTGCGCGTCCTGACCTGCAACGAGAAGAACACCGCGACCGGCGCCGCCGACTGCGCCCGCGAGGCCATCACGAAGAAGGCGGTGGCCGTCGTCGGCTCCTACAGCCAGTACGGGCGCGCCTTCATGGCCCCGCTGGAGGCCGAGGGGATCCCCTTCATCGGGGGCTACGGGGTCTCGGCGGAGGAGTTCCAGAGCACCCTGTCCTACCCGGTCAACGGCGGCCAGCCCGCCCTGCTCGCCGGGGCCGGCCACCAGCTCGGCAAGGCCTGCGCCCAGGTCTCCCTGGTCCGGCCCGACACCCTCGCCGGGGACACCATGCCGGTGCTGCTGAACGCGGGGCTGAAGTCCAACGGAACGCCCGAGGCCTCCGACATCCGGGCCGCCGAGGACGCCGCCGACCTGATGCCGCAGGCCCGCGAGGCCCTGTCCGACACCGCCACGGGCGGCTCGGGCGGGGGTGGGGGCGGGGGCGGGAGCTCCAAGGGGACGTCGACCCCGAGCCCGTCCGGCTCCCCGTCGGCGTCCACGGCCGCCAAGGGGGCGGCGTCGCCCCCGTCGTCCTCCTCCTCCTCCAAGAACTGTGTCACGGCGGTCCTGGGCGAGCGCACCGAGACCTTCTTCGACGCCTTCCGCCGCGCCGACTCCACCCACCGCAACCCGCAGATCTCCTCCGTCCTCGGCAGCGTCAGCCAGGCCCTGGTCGACCGCACCGGCGGCAAGGAGAGCCCCTTCGAGGGCACGCTCGTCACCAGCTGGTACCCGGTCTCCACCGACCCGCTGTGGGCGCCGATGCGCAAGGTGATCAGCGACGAGGCCTTCGGCGACGACACCGTCGAGGCCGACGACAGCGGGGCCCAGACCACCTGGATCGCGTACACCGTCTTCAACCAGGTCGTCCAGAAGTTCAAGGAGGGCGACCAGATCACCGGCCGCAAGGTGGCCCGGGTGCTCAACGAGTCCTCCGGCATCGCCACCGGCAACCTGACCCCGGAGCTGAGCTGGCGCTACCAGGACATGCGGGCGGTCGCCGGCTTCCCGCGCCTGGTGAACGGACGGGTCAGCTTCCAGGTCGTCCAGCAGGGCCGGCTCGTCGCCCAGCCCGGCGAAAAAGACCAGGACATGACCTCGGTCATGGAGTCCGCACCACGCTCGGCCTGACCCCGCTACAGCTGGGTCGTGTCGCGCCGGGTCAGCCCGTACTTGGCGGCGATCGTGTTCCACATGGTCGCCGCCGACTCCTTCGCCTTGGTGGCCTCGCCGCTGGACTTGTTGCCCGCGGCCGCGTCATCGGTCTGCTTGGCCTTGCCGTCCTTGCAGCCGCCCTTGTCGTGGCCGGCGTCGTCCGCCCAGTCCGCGTAGCTGTTGTCGGCGTCCGCCGAGGCGGTCCAGGCCTTGGTCAGGGCGGCCGAGAGCCGGGCGTGGTTCGGCAGCAGGTCCGTCTTCAGGTCCGAGAGCCGGGTGATCAGCTCCTCGCGCTGACGGGCCGCGTCCCGCAGGTCCTGGGCGGCCTGGCCGAGGTTCTTGCAGTCCTTGATGTCGTCCACGGCCTTGATCACGACGGTCCGGCTGTCGTTGGCGTCCGCGAGCAGCTTGTCCAGCTGGACGGCCTGCGGGCGCGCCGGGTCCACCGGCGCGGAACCACCCGGCGCGTCGGCGTCGGCGGCGGCCGCCCCGGAGCCGGGGGACGTCGCGACGGGGTCGTTGTTCTGCGCCTTGCCGTCGCTCAGCAGCGCCCCCACCCCGAGCCCGGCCACGGCCAGCCCGAACACCGCGGCGGCGATCACCGCGGGCGGCACCCGGCGCGCGGGGGCCGCCGGGGGCGGGGGCGGGGCCTGGAACTGCTGCGGCGGCTGAGGCTGCGACTGGGGCTGCGGCTGCGGCTTCGCCCGGCGCCGCTGCGGGGCGGCCGGCGGCGGAGTCCGCCGCGGCACAGGCTCGGCGGCGGCCCCCTCACCGCCCCCACCGCCGTCCCGGAACAGCCCCTCGAACCCCTCACCGCCGGGCTCGGCGGGAACGGGCGGGACGTACTGCGCGACGGCCTCGTTCACCCCGCCCGCCGGAACCGGCGGAATGTACTGGGTGGCGGCATCCGCCACACCGCCCGCGGCAACCGGCGGCAGGAACTGCGTGGCGTCCTCGGCCGGAACCGGAGCGGCGAACGGGGCCGGGGCGTCACCCGCACCACCCGCCGGGACGGGCGGGATGTACTGGGTGGCCGCGTCGGCCACACCGCCCGCCGGGACCGGCGGGATGTACTGGGTGGCGGCATCGCCCGCACCACCCGCCGGAACGGGCGGAATGAACTGAGTGGCGGCATCCGCCACACCGCCCGCCGGGACCGGCGGAATGAACTGGGTGGCCGCGTCGCCCGCACCACCAGCCAAAACGGGCGGAATGAGCGGAATGAACTGAGTGGCGGCATCGCCCGCACCACCAGCCGGAACCGGCGGGATGTACTGGGTGGCGGCATCCGCCACGCCCCCCGCCGGGACCGGCGGAATGAACTGGGTAGCGGTGTCCCCCGCACCACCAGCCGGAACCGGCGGGATGTACTGCGTCGCCGCCCCGGCGCCACCCGCGTGCGGCAGGCCGAACGGGGGCGCGCCCCCGGGCGGCGTGCCCGGTAGCGCCGGGACGGCCTGGGTCTCGGCGCCCGCCAGCATGGCCCCCGGCGCGCCCGGCCCCGTCGGGGCGGGGGGTGCGTACGGGACGGCGGGCGCGGCGGCGCCCACCTGGGGCACGTACTGCGTGGCGGCGTGCGCCACGTGCGCACCCGGGCCCGACTGCACCGGCGGGACGTACTGCGTCGGGGCGTCCGCCACCGGCGGGTAGCCGTAGCCCGGGGTGCCCGGCGCCCCGGGGCCGGGGGCGTGGCCGGTCTGGGGGTAGCCGTACGCCGGGGCGCCCGGCTCCGGCGGCGGGACGTAGGCGGCCTGGACCGGCCCGCCCTGCTGCCCCTGCCCCTGCCCCTGCCCCTGCGGCCCCTGCGGCCCCTGCGGCGTGCCGTACGGGTCCTGCGTCGCGGGCGGGAACCCGTACCCGGGGGCCGCCCACGGCTGCCCGGCCTGCGGCGTCCCGGGCTGGGGGACGCCCCCTTGTCCGTTCTCCGTCACCGGGACTCCTTCTCGCCTTCTCCGACGTCCGCGCTCCGTGGGGGATCCGCGCAGCCGTCGGGTCACGCTACCCGGTCACGGCCCGGCGACGTCAGGCCACCTGAACCTCCAGCCTCGCCCCGAACTCCCGCACCGCCGGTTCCTCCCGGTACGGCTCCAGCCGCGCCCGGAAGTCGTCCAGGTACTCCGCACCCCGCCGCGAGCGCAGCGTCCCCAGCAGTTCGGCGGCCTTCGTCGCCGTCTGGCAGGCCTGCTCCACCTCCCGCTGCTGCACCTGCGCCGCGGCCAGCAGCAGCAGGCCGATCGCCCGCCGGCGGGCCTTCGTCACGGGCAGCCCCCGCAGCGCCTCCTCCGCCCGCCGGCCCGCCGCGTCGGCCTGGCCGAGGTCGCGGTGGCAGTGCGCGAGCTCGTCCGCCAGGTAGGCCTGGTCGAAGTGGCGGATCCACACCGGGTCGTCGCCCGACTCCGGCTCGGCCCGCTCCAGCGCCGTCACCGCCCGGCCCGACAGCACCGCCGCGGAACGGGCGTCGCCGAGCAGCGCGTGCCCGCGCGCCTCCGCCGCGTAGAACATGGCCTCCACCCGCGGGGTGACCTGCCCGCGCGTGCCCTCCTGCGCGGCCCGCGCCAGTTGCGCGATCTCTCTCGGGTTGCCCAGCTCGGCCGCGAGGTGGCTCATCGACGCGGCCAGCACGTAGCCCCCGTACCCGCGGTCGCCCGCCGCCTGGGCCAGCCGCAGCGCCTGGATGTAGTAGCGCTGGGCCAGGCCCGGCTGGCCCGTGTCCACCGCCATGTACCCGGCGAGTTCCGTGAGCCGGGCCACCGCCGCGAACAGCGCCCGCCCCACCGGCTCCCGGTACGAGCCGCCGATCAGCCCGGAGACCACGGAGTTGAGGTAGTGCACGACGACGGGCCGCACGTGCCCGCTGCCGAAGCGGTGGTCGAGGTCGGTCAGCGCCTGGGTGGTGGCCCGGACGGCCTCCACGTCGGACATCCCGACGCGCGAGCCGCCGTTGCGCGCCACCTGCGGGTCGGCCCCGGTGATCAGCCAGTCGCGGCTGGGCTCGACGAGCGCGGAGGCGGCCACGCTCGACCCGGAGAGGAAGTCGCGGCGCCCGACGTCGCTGCGCCACAGCTCGCAGACCTGCTCGATGGCGCCGACCACGGTCGGGGAGAACTGCAGGCCGACCCCGGAGGCGAGGTTCTTGCCGTTGGCCATGCCGATCTCGTCGATGGTGACGGTCCGGCCGAGTTTGCGCCCGAGCGCCTCGGCGATGATGCCGGGCGCCCGGCCGCGCGGCTGCTGGCCGCGCAGCCAGCGGGCCACGGAGGTCTTGTCGTAGCGGAGATCGAGGCCGTGCTCGGCCCCGCACATGTTGACGCGCCGGGCGAGCCCGGCATTGGAGCACCCGGCTTCCTGGATGAGCGCCTGCAACCGTTCGTTCGGCTGGCGGGCGACGAGAGGCCTGGCTGCCATGAAAACCCCCTGAGACGCGGGTGATCGTTGGAATGATCACTTCCCGCCTGAAGTGCGGAGAATCTTCCTCTCTGCGACGTGTCGTTACCCACCGGCCGCGCCCCGGCCTCCTACGCGCCCCCGCGCGTGCACCCGTGCGCCCCGCGTGCAGGATCGATGCACCGCCGGCCCGCGCGTTTATCCCCGTAACCCCCGGTGACCCCGGGAGTTGTGCTGCACGTGGAAGAGACCATCGGAGTCACGGAGACCGCGCCCATCCCCCAGCAGCGCGGCGAGCTGCTGCTCGACCATGCCGTGCGGTACGTGGAAGAGCGGCACTGGGACGTCTTCGCCGGTACCTGGCTGGAACCCGGCGACGGCCGGGAGCTGTGCTCCTGCGGGGTCGCCGACTGCCCGGCGCCCGGCGCGCACCCGGCGGTGAAGGACTGGCGCTCCCTGGCCTCGGGCAGTGCGGTGGGGGTGCGGCGGATCTGGGGCAAGCACCCGGGCGCCTCCATCCTGCTGCCGACGGGCCGCACCTTCGACGCCCTGGACGTACCGGACTCCGCCGGGTTCCTCGCCCTGGCCCGGCTGGAGCGCATGCAGCGCACCCTCGGCCCCGTCACCCTCACCCCCGACCACCGCATGCTCTTCTTCGTGCTGCCGGGCGCCGGGGCGAAGGTGCCGGACCTGGTGCGCAAGCTGGGCTGGCTGCCGCACGCCATCGACCTGACCGCGCGCGGCGAGGGCGAGTACGTGGCGGCGCCGCCGACCCGCTACGGCGGCAAGGGCCCGGTGCAGTGGGCCCGCAAGCCCACCCCGGCGAACCGCTGGCTGCCGGACACCGAGGAGCTGATCGACGCCCTCGCGTACGCGTGCGGCAGCGAGGCGGCCGCGGCCCGGGGACGCCGCAAGGCGTAGCGGACCGCGCCGCCCGCTGACAGCTGACATACGTGGCCGCCACTTCATGACATTCGTAACTGCTGCGCCCTCTCCCCCTCCTCCTATGGTGGGAAAAGTACGACCACGGGGATGAGAACGAGAGGCAGGCGCATGCCGGACCAGGGTGATGCGGCGGGCGGTAGCGGTACGGGCGGGACGGACGGCGCGCGACCCGCGCCGGACGGTGTCGCCGTGCGGGTGGAAGGACTGTGGAAGCGCTTCGGCGAGCAGGTGGCCGTCGGCGGGATCGACCTGGAACTGCCGGCCGGCCGTTTCATCGGCCTCGTCGGCCCGAACGGCGCCGGCAAGACCACCACGCTGTCGATGGTGACGGGGCTGCTCCGCCCGGACATGGGCCGCGTGACGGTCGCCGGGCACGACGTGTGGGCCGACCCGGTCGAGGTGAAGAAGCGCATCGGGGTGCTGCCCGAGGGCCTGCGCATGTTCGAGCGCCTCTCGGGCCGTGAACTCCTCGGCTACATGGGCCGCATGCGCGGACTGCCGGGCGCGGAGACCGACAAGCGGGCCACGCAGCTGCTGGACGTCCTCGACCTGGCGGGCTCGCAGCACAAGCTCGTCGTCGACTACTCCACGGGCATGCGCAAGAAGATCGGCCTGGCGGCCGCGCTGCTGCACAACCCCGAAGTCCTCTTCCTGGACGAGCCGTTCGAGGGCGTCGACCCGGTGTCGGCGCAGACCATCCGCGGAGTGCTGGAACGTTACACCGCGTCCGGTGCCACCGTCGTGTTCTCCTCCCACGTGATGGAGCTCGTCGAATCGCTCTGCGACTGGGTGGCCGTCATGGCGGCCGGCCAGATCCGCGCCGCCGGCCCGCTGGCCGACGTACGCGGCTCCGCGCCCTCCCTGCAGAACGCCTTCCTCGAACTCGTCGGCGCCCGCGACCACGCCTCCGGCGACTCCCTCGACTGGCTCGGCGGCGCCCGATGAGCGCCGCCACGGCCGAGCCGGGCCTCACCCCCCTCTTCATCCGCCTCAAGCTCTCCCTCATGCGCAACGGGCTGAAGGGCTCCTCCAAGCGCAAGGCCGCCTGGATCGTCAGCCTGCTGTTCTCCCTGGCCTTCTCCGTCCTCGCCACCCTGGGCCTGTCCCTCCTGCACGGCCACGCCCACGCCGCCACCGCCGTCGTCCTGATGGGCGCGATCCTCGCGCTGGCCTGGACCGTGATGCCGCTGTTCTTCCCCACCGCCGACGAGACCCTCGACCCGAGCCGGCTGGTGATGCTGCCGCTGCGCCCGCGGCCGCTGGTGCGGGCGCTGCTGGCCTCCTCGCTGGTCGGCATCGGCCCGCTGTTCACGCTGTGCCTGGCCGTCGGCTCGGTGGCCGCGGTGGCGCACGGCGCGGCGGGCGTGCTGGCGGCGGTGCTCGGCGCGCCGCTCCTGCTGCTCGGCTGCGTGGCCCTGGCCCGGGCCGTGGCCACGGCGAACGTCCGGCTGCTGACCAGCCGCAAGGGGCGCGACCTGGCCCTCCTGAGCGGCCTGCTGATCGCGATCGGCGCCCAGCTGGTCAACTTCGCCAGCCAGCGCCTGTTCCAGGTCGGCGGGCTGACGGCGCTGGAGCCGGTCGAGGCGGTCGTCCGCTGGCTGCCGCCGGCGACGGCGGTCGGCATGGTCGACTCCGCGAGCCGCGGCGCCTACGCGCAGGCGGCCGCCCAACTGGCCCTCACCCTGGGCGCGCTCGGCCTCCTCCTGCGCTTCTGGGAACGCAGCCTGACCAAGCTGATGGTCACCCCGGACGGCTCCACCCTCGCGGCGGCCAAGCCGGAGAAGGAACGCGGTTCGGGCGGCGCCTGGTCCCTCCTCCCCGACAGCCGCACGGGCGCGGCGATGCAGCGCACCCTGCGCTACGTGGCCCGCGACCCGAAGACGAAGTCGGCGTGGGTGTCGGCGCTGGCCGTCGGCATGATCATCCCCGTCTTCAACGCCGTCCAGGGCAGCGGCTCCGTCTACCTCGCCTGCTTCGGCGCGGGGATGCTCGGCGTCCAGATGTACAACCAGTTCGGGCAGGACACCTCCGCCTTCTGGATGGTCGCCCAGACCATCTCCTTGCCGCGCGAGGCGTACGTGGAACTCCGCGCCCGCGCCGCGGCGCTGGCCCTGGTCACCGTCCCGTACACGGTCCTCGTCACGGTCGTCACCGCCGCGCTGGTCGGCGACTGGGCGCAGTTCCCGGCCGCCCTGGGGCTGGGGCTGGGCCTGCTGGGCGCGATGCTGTGCACGGGCGCGCTGGCCTCGGCGCACTTCCCGTACTCCATCCCGACGGAGGGCGCCTTCAAGAACGTCGTCCCGGGCCAGGCGGGCCTGGCCTGGCTGGGCATCTTCGGCGGCATGCTCACCTCGGCGGTGGTCAGCGCCCCCGTGATCGCCCTGGCGATCTACGTCAGCCTCTCGGACGCCCCCGCCACCCCGGCCTGGCTGACCCTCCCGGCGGGCATCGCCTGGGGCACCCTGGCCGCCTGGACGGGCCTCCGCCTGGCCGCCCCGACGGTCTCGCGCAAACTCCCGGAAATCCTGACGGCGGTCAGCAAGGGCTGACCACCCCCACCCCACGCCGCAGGGGGTGCCGGGCCCCGGGGCCCGTC
>NZ_JBHVUQ010000067.1:0-38582 GCF_042884105.1 Streptomyces sp. NPDC058157 | reverse complement strand
GCGGGACCCCAAGCGCTGCGCGCTTGGCAGAGAGACTGCCTGCGCTGCGCTCCGGCAGGGCTGCCTTCGGCAGCAATCCCTTCCGCTTCGCTCCAGGGGACCCCCAGCGCTGCGCGCTGGGCAGAGAGACTGCCTGCGCTGCGCTCCGGCAGGGCTCCCTTCGGGAGCGGTCCCTTCCGCTTCGCTCCAGGGACCCCAAGCGCTGCGCGCTTGGCAGGGAACCTGCCTTCGCTGCGCTCCGGCAGAGCTGCCTTCGGCAGCATCCCCTTCCGCTTCGCTCCAGGGGATGCCCAGCGCTGCGCGCTTGGCAGAGGACTGCCTGCGCTGCGCTCCGGCAGGGCTACGCTCCGGCAGGGCTGCCTTCGGCAGCAAGCCCTTCCGCTTCGCTCCAGGGACCCCACGCTGCGCGCTTGGCAGAGACCTCCTCCGCTTCGCTCCGGAGCCTCAGGGCTGCGCGCTGAGGAAAGGCTCGGCCTCGCTTCGCTAGGCCTAGGCGCCTTCGGCGCCTGATTCCTGCGCTGCGCTCCGGCAGAGCTGCCTTCGGCAGCAAGCCCCTCCGCTTCGCTCCAGGGATGCCCGAGCGCTGCGCGCTCGGGCAGGGAACCTGCCTCCGCTTCGCTCCGGCAAGGCCCCCTTCGGGGGCAGTCCCTTCCGCTTCGCTCCAGGGACCCAAGCGCTGCGCGCTTGGCAAAGAGACCGCCTCCGCTGCGCTCCGGCGGGGCTGCCTTCGGCAGAAGTCCCCCTAAAGCACTGTGCACTTGGCAGAGAACCCCCTGCGCTTCGCTTCGGGGGCTGCCTTCGGCAGCGAGCCCTTCCGCTTCGCTCCAGGGGCTGAGCGCTGCGCGCTCAGGAGAGGCCGGCCTTGCTGCGCTCGGCCGAGGCGCCTTCGGCGCCTGGCTCCTCCGCTTCGCTCTGGAGCAGTGAGGGGGTTCGCTGCACTCAGGGGGCCTGGCTTCGCCAGGCCAAGGCCGGCCCTTCGGGCCGGAGTCCTTCGCTTCGCTCCGGACGGTTCGGGGTTCCGCTTCGCTCCACCCCGAACGGCCTGCTCCGCAGGCCAGGGTGACCCCGTTTCACGGGGTTTGGGCCTCTGGCCCATTGGGCGGTCCGCTCCGCTCCCCCGCCCGGGGCCCTCCGGCTCCGCCTCCGGGGCCAGCCCGCTCCGCGGGCGCCGGCAGCAAAACCCCTCCGCGTTCGCCCGGCCCGGGACATCGACCAGGCCGGATCCGGCAGGTTCGCGAAGAGTCAGCCGGCGTGCTCGCTCAGCGCCGGTGGGCTGGCGTCCAAGGGTTCTCAAGCGTTCGGATTCCGGACGCGGGTCTCGTCCTCGGTCCCGTCACTTCCCCCTGGCCTTGGTCTCCATCGCCCGCCTGGCATCGTGGATCACTTCGAGCGCGGAACCGCACCCTTCCGGGAGTCCTTCCATAACCAGCCTGACGGCTTCCTCAACAGTGTCGGCCGTCTTCACCGGAATGTCCTGGTCCCACAGGCAGATCACACGCCAGCGACCTTCTCCCAAAGGGAAGACGCTCGGGACATCACTTCCTGGAGCGGAGACCGTAAGCCGGCGGAACTGCAAGGATCCGTGGCTGACCATGGGAAAGAGGGAGCGCAGTTGCGGGGACCGGAAAGCCTCCTCCACCAGAGTGGGGTCCACAAGCCGGTCGGGCAGACGCCGGACGCTCTCCCACTCATAGGCGGCGGCTCTACCCTGGTCGTGCGCCAGAGCCTTCGGGCTCACCATCAGGAACTCCCACCTGGCGGTCATGTCTGCCAACGGCATCCCCGCCTGCCAAGCCTGGGCAACCTCAATCGCGACCTCCAGGGACCACACCGCAGCCACAGCTGCGACACCCACAAGAGGAAGCCTCAGCATCACCCCAATTTCGCGGCGGTCAGGCCGGAGCTCCACTCGGGCATCCCCGCACTCCGCCTCCAAGGCCGCCACAAAGTGGCGTGACAACCCCTCAGGTGGATACGCCTCGCCCAGTCCGACCAACCGCACGCCCATCCTCCCGGCGGCAACCCGCAGCGCGGCCATCAGATCTCCTCCACAGGCCGCCACCTCCGGATACAGCTCAGCGTCAGGCCTCATCATCGAGACATCCATACCAACCCCCACCATCAAAAAATCCACAATATCCAGCGACCTACACCCCAGCTCACACAACTGATTCATTCTGCTACCCAGATGAACTCGGGAACTAAGGTGAGCTCGTCCTCCGCTGCTGTCGAGCCTGACAGGCAGTGGCACGGACCAGCGAATCTGCGCACTGCTCAACCAACCAGCCCCGAGATCAAGACTCCGCAGGTCAAACGGCTAGCACAGTCCATACTCTGCACAGATTCAATGAGCCACCAAGCCGCCACCTCGCTCAGCCAACCTGCACAACCCCAGGTCAGGAGCATGGCGACTGCAACGAGAGATTCACTGTCACCAAGGTGAGAGGCCGCTGACACCAAGACGAGAGACCGCTGCCCCGAAAGCGGTCTCCCCCAACGAACCGCATCGCCGTGATCAGCCCGCGATCCCGTTCGCCGGCCCCGCGAGACCGCCCACCGGACACTACGAGACCAGCCTAGGCCGTTTCTTAGCGATCATCTGATCGTTGGTTGATGTATGGCGTTGACTGACGCCCAGTGGGCGCGGATCGAGCCGTTGCTGCCGGACCGGACGCCTCTGCGGGGAGGACGGTGGCGTGATCACCGGCAGGTGATCAACGCGATCGCGTTCAAGTACCGCGCTGGAACGCCGTGGATGGACCTGCCCGAGCGCTTCGGGTCGTGGAAGGGCGCCCACAACCGGCTGCGGATGTGGGCCATCGACGGCACGTGAGAACGTGTCTTCGAGGACCCCGTGAAAAAGGGCCCGGTCGGCGAGCCGGCCGACCATGCCCTCGGACGGTCCCGCAGCGGGCCGACCACGAAGATCCACCTCGCCGCCGACAGCCGCTGTCGACCACTGGCCTTCGTCTCACGCCCGGCCAGGCTGGTGACGCACCCGCATTCGAGCAGGTCAGGCCCCGCTTACCAGTGCCTCGGCGGACCGGTCGGCCCAGGATCACACCGGACGCCGTCCTGGCCGACAAGGCCTATTCATCGCGGGCGATCCGCGGATACCTGCGGCGGCGCGGGATCCGGGCGGTGATCCCGCAGCCCGCCGACCAGATCACCAACCGCAGACGACTTGGCAGCAAGGGCGGTCGGCCACCGGCCTTCGACCGTGAGGCCTACAAGCAGCGGAACACCGTCGAACGGTGCATCAACAAACTCAAGCAGTACGGCGAAGCCCTCCTGGCACGCCGGTGCGGACGCCTTGGCCGATGTCGGTGATGTCGACCCCTACGTTGGCCAGGCGCTCGACTTCAGCGGTGACGTGGGTCGTAGACCGGTCAGCGGGTTCCCCCGAGGGGGATGCCGGCCTCGATCGCTGCCTGGTCCAGGATGTGGCCGATCTTCGAGGCGATCTCCCGGGCCTGGGCGGGGCTGGAGGCGGTGGCGGCCTGGTTTTCCAGTGCGCGCAGGCGGGCGGCCTGGGTGGGGTGGCGTTCGATCGCTACGTAGAGGGCCCACTGGTGGAGGAAGCGGCGCATCGGTGTGGAACTGAGCTGCTCGCGGGAGCGGGAGACCGCTGCGGCGCGTTCCGCGTCGAAGGTCGCCACCGCTTCGGGAGCGAGTCGGGTCAGAGTCGCGCGCAGGTCTTCGGCCGTCGCGGCGGAGGGGTCGGGGGCCGTACTCATGCCGCTCCGGACCGGGCGCGGTGTGCGGCGGCCAGGGTGGAGGCGTGCTGGCGGGACCAGCCCACCCGGGCTGCTACGGCTGCCGGTCCGCCGCGTTCATAGCGGGCCGCGATCCGCCCGGCTGCCTGGCCCAGCGCCGTACGCGCCTGTTCCAGGGCCTGGACGTGGTGGTTCACCGCCGCGGCCAGGCGGTCCAGCTCGGCCCCCTCCTGCGGGGTGAGGACGATATCCGTCACATGCCCCAGGGTGCACCACTCTGTACCACGACCGCAACCGCACTTGACATGGGGCGACCGGTACCGGCCCAAGGGGGGTGGTAGGGGGCGGTAAGGGTGTCGGGGGGCGGGGGCGCGTCCCTAGGCTCCGGAGCAGGCCGGTTCACCCTGCGCGCCGGGGCGGGCTCTGGGGACGGAACCGGTGGTGGGGCG
This sequence comes from Streptomyces sp. NPDC058157, assembly GCF_042884105.1. Classification (NCBI taxonomy): domain Bacteria; kingdom Bacillati; phylum Actinomycetota; class Actinomycetes; order Kitasatosporales; family Streptomycetaceae; genus Streptomyces; species Streptomyces sp. NPDC058157. The sequence goes on along the minus strand of NZ_JBHVUQ010000067.1, from coordinate 34,417 downwards.
TTCGGGGGCAACCGGCACGCGCGTCCCGCCCCACGACGGGGACCGTAGCGCGCCGCGGACGGTGTGCGCGCGTCCACCGATGGAGCCCGACACACCCGTCGCCGCCCGACGAGTCGGCAGACCGTCTGAGGAGAAGGCTCGATGAAAGCCCTGGTCCTGTCCGGGGGTATGGGCACACGCCTGCGCCCCTTCACGTACTCGATGCCCAAACAGCTGATCCCGATCGCCAACCGGCCCGTGCTCCTGCACGTCATGGACAACCTGCGCGCGCTCGGCGTGCGCGAGGTCGGGGTGATCGTCGGGGAGCGCCGCGACGAGATCGCCGCGGTGCTCGGTGACGGCTCTCCGGTGGGGATGGAGGTGACATACATCCGGCAGGACGCGCCGCTCGGGCTCGCGCACTGCGTGCGGATCGCCCGGGACTTCCTGGGGGACGACGACTTCGTCATGTACCTCGGGGACGTGATGCTGACCGACGGCATCGTCGAGATGGCCGAGCGGTTCGCCCGTACCCGCCCCGAGGCCCAGGTGGTCGTGCAGCGGGTGGCGGACCCGCGGGCGTTCGGGCTGGCCGAGACGGACGCCGACGGGCGGGTGACGGCGCTGGTGGAGAAGCCCGAGCACCCGCGGGGCGACCTGGCGATGGTCGGGGTCTACTTCTTCACGCCCGCGGTGCACGAGGCGGTCGCGGCGATCGGTCCGAGCGCGCGCGGCGAGCTGGAGATCACCGACGCGGTGCAGTGGCTGGTCTCCGAGGGACGGGAGGTGCGGGCCGAGGTGTATCCGGGCTTCTGGAAGGACACCGGCCGCGTCGACGACATCATCGAGTGCAACCGCCGGGTGCTGGGTTCGCTGCGGCGCGAGGTGGCCGGTGTGGTCTGCCCGGACAGCGAGGTCGTCGGCGACGTGGTCGTCCACCCGACGGCGCGGGTGACGCGCTCGCGGATCGTGGGGCCGGCGGTCGTCGGCGCGGGCTCGGTGATCAGCGACAGCCACATCGGCCCGTACACGGCCATCGGGGACGGATGCGTCCTCGACGACACGGGTGTGGCCGACTCGATCGTGCTGACCGGGGCGACCGTGCGGGACGTCCCCGGCATCCACGGTTCGGTGATCGGCCGGGGCGCCGCGGTCAGTTCGGGCCGCTCGCGCCACCGGCTGCTGGTCGGCGACGACGCCCGGGTGGAGGTGGCGGTGTGAGGCTGCTGGTGACCGGCGCGGCCGGATTCATCGGGTCGCACTACGTGCGCACCCTGCTGGCCGGCGGGTACGCCGGCTACGAGAACGCGCGGGTGACGGTGGTGGACAAGCTCACCTATGCCGGCAACCGGGACAACCTGCCCGCCGCGCACCCGCGGCTGGACTTCGTGCGCGGCGACGTGTGCGACACCGCGCTGCTGCGCGAGCTGCTGCCGGGCCATGACGCGGTGGTGCACTTCGCGGCCGAGTCCCATGTGGACCGGTCGATCGAGGGGGCCGCCGCCTTCACGGCGACCAACGTCGGCGGGACGCAGAGCCTGCTGGAGGCGTGCCTGGCCAGCGGGGTGGAGCGGGTGGTGCACGTGTCCACGGACGAGGTGTACGGGTCGATCGCCGAGGGCGCGTGGACGGAGGAGTGGCCGCTGGCCCCCAACTCGCCGTACGCCGCGTCCAAGGCGGGGTCGGACCTGGTGGCGCGCAGCTACTGGCGCACGCACGGGATGGACGTGTCCATCACGCGCTGCTCGAACAACTACGGGCCGTACCAGCACGTGGAGAAGCTGATCCCCCGGTTCGTGACGAACCTGCTGGAGGGGCGGCCCGTGCCGCTGTACGGGCAGGGCGCCAACGTGCGCGAGTGGCTGCACGTTGACGACCACTGCCGGGCCGTGCAGCTGGTGCTCACCTCGGGCGGGGCGGGCGAGGTCTACAACGTGGGCGGCGGGAACGAGCTGACCAACCGGGAGATCACGTACCGGCTGCTGGAGCTGTGCGGGGCGGGGCCGGAGATGGTCCGGCACGTCGCCGACCGCAAGGGGCACGACCTGCGGTACGCGCTCGACGACTCCAAGATCCGCGAGCGGCTGGGGTACGAGCCCCGGGTGCCGTTCGAGCAGGGCCTGGCCGAGACGGTCCGGTGGTACCGCGACCGGCCCGACTGGTGGAAGGCGCTGTCGGCCGGGGATTCCGCCCCCGCGCCGGCGTTCGCGGGCGGGAGGGCCGCCGCGTGAGCACGCTGCGCGTCAGCCCGCTGCGGGCCCTGCGCCAGGCCGCCGTGTCCTCCCGGGCGGGGGCCGCGGAGCGGATGCCGGCCGTGTCGCCGGCGGGTCCCTCCTACCCGGCCGACGGCCTTCCGGGGCCGCGCGGCGACCGGGGTCTGCGGGAGCGGCTGGCGGCGTCCGCCGCCCGGCGCGACGCGGGTGTCCAGCTGCGGACCGGGGAGTTCTCCGAGTGGCTGGCGGAGCGCGGGCGGGCGCACCGCTTCTCGGTGGCCCGGATCCCGTTCGCCGATCTGGACGGGTGGGACTTCGACCCGGACACCGGGAACCTGCGGCACCGCAGCGGGCGGTTCTTCACCGTCGAGGGGCTGTCCGTGCGGACGACGGCGGGGCCGGTGCCCTCCTGGCAGCAGCCGGTCATCCGCCAGCACGAGGTGGGCGTCCTCGGGATCCTGATGAAGGAGTTCGACGGGGTCCCGCACTTCCTGATGCAGGCGAAGATGGAGCCCGGCAACCCCAACCTGCTGCAGCTCTCCCCCACGGTGCAGGCCACCCGCAGCAACTACACGCGGGTGCACGGCGGCGCCGCCGTGCGCTACCTGGAGTACTTCATGGGGCCGCGGCGCGGGCGCACCGTCTGCGACGTGCTCCAGTCCGAGCACGGCTCGTGGTTCTACCGCAAGAACAACCGGAACGTGATCGTCGAGACGACGGAGGACGTGCCGGAGCACGAGGACTTCTGCTGGCTGACGCTGGGGCAGCTGTACGAGCTGCTGGGACGTGACAACACCGTCAACATGGACTCGCGGACGGTGCTGTCGGCGCTGCCCCTGCCCGGCGCGGCCGGCGGGGAGGCGGACGGCGGCGGCGAGGCGCTGCTGAGCGACGCCGAGGTGCAGGGCTGGCTGACGTCGCACCGCTCCGAGCACGCCTGGCACATCGAGCGGGTTCCGCTGCTCGGGCTGCCCGGCTGGTACCGGACCGGCGACACCGTGGCCCGCCACGACGGCCGCTTCTTCCGGGTGGTGGCCGTCTCCGTACGGGCCGCCAGCCGCGAGGTGGCGAGCTGGAGCCAGCCGCTGCTGGAGCCCGTGGGGATGGGGGTGACCGCCTTCGTCGTGCGCGACATCGGCGGGGTGCGCCACGTCCTCGTGCAGGCCAAGGCGGAGGGCGGGCTGCCGGGTGTGGTCGAGCTGGGCCCGACGGTGCAGTGCGTGCCGGGCAACCACCCGGCCGGGCGGTGGCCGTTCCTGCTGGACCACGTGCTGTCCGCGGGCCCCGACCGGGTCCTGTACTCGGCGGTGCACGCCGAGGAGGGCGGCCGGTTCCGCAATGCCGAGAGCCGCTACCTCGTGGTCGAGGCGGACGGGCGGGTGCCGGTGCGGCCGCCCGCCGAGTACGCCTGGCTGACCGTGCCCCAGCTGTCCGACATGGTGCGCCAGGGCCGGCAGGTCAACGTGCAGGCCCGCACCCTGCTGGCCTGTCTCGCCTCCCTCGGCTGAGGCACCGCCCGCACCGCCGGCACGGGTCCCCTCCGGGGCCCGTGCCGTTTCCCTTTTCCCTTCAGGTCCCTTCAGGAGGATCCGTGGATCCCGTCCGCGTCGGCGTGCTCGGCTGCGCCTCCATCGCCCGCAGGCGGGTGCTCCCCGCGCTGGCCGCCTCCACCGCGGCGCGGCTCGTCGCCGTCGCCGGCCGCAGCCCGGGGCGGACCGCCGAGGTGGCGGCCGCCTTCGGCTGCGAGGCGGCCGGCTACGAGGAACTGCTGGCGCGGCCGGACGTGGAGGCGGTCTACGTGCCCGTACCGACCGGGCTGCACGCCCGCTGGGTCCGGGCGGCGCTGCTCGCGGGCAAGCACGTCCTGGCCGAGAAGCCGCTGACCACCGACGCCCGCCGGAGCGCCGAACTGACGGCGCTGGCCGGCGAGCGCGGCCTGGTGCTGCGGGAGAACTTCATGTTCCTGCACCATTCGCAGCACGCCGAGGTGGCCCGGCTGCTCGCCGTCGGCGTCCTCGGCGAGCTGCGCTCGTTCGAGGCCGCGTTCACGATTCCGGCGCCGCCCCCCGACGACATCCGCCACCGCGGCGACCTCGGCGGCGGTGCTCTCCTCGACGTGGGCGTCTACCCGTTGCGCGTCGCCCAGCTGTTCCTGGGGCCCGAACCGGAGGTCGTGTCCGCCGCTTTCGACGCGGGCGCGCCCGGCGCCGTCGACACCGGCGGGAGCGTCGTGGTGCGCTCCGCCGCCGGGGTGACGGGACGGCTGGCCTTCGGCATGGACCACGCGTACCGGTCGGAGTACGCCCTGCACGGCACCGGCGGCAGCCTGCGCGTGGACCGGGCGTTCACCCCGCCCGCCGACCTGCGCCCGGTGCTGCGGCTGAGCGGCCCGGGCGGCGGGCGGGAGGTGCTGCTGGAGGCGGACGACCAGTGCGCCAACACCGTGCGCGCCTTCGCCGAGGCGGTACGCGCCCCGCACCGCGATCCGGGGCCGGGGCGGGAGTCGGTGGCGCTGGCCCGGCTGGCGGACGAGGTGAGGCGCGTCGCGACCGTGAGCCGTTCACACGGCACATGAGAAATTCAGCGGCCGATCACGGAGGGCGGCACTGGGCCGCGCTCCCGGCCCGGTGCGACGATCGGACGGCACCCCGACCGCAGCCCGCCCAGGAGGAACGACGTGGAGATCCGCGTGCTTGGACCGTTGACGGCCCACGAAGAGGGCACGTCGGTCGTGCCCACCGCAGGCAAGCCCCGGCAGATCTTCGCCACGCTCGCCCTGAACGCCGACTGCCCCGTGCCGATCTCCACGCTGAGCAAGGAGCTGTGGGGGGAGTCGGCCCCGCGCAGCGCGGTGCGCACCCTGCAGACGTACGTCATGCAGTTGCGCCACCGCATCGAGGCCGCCCTGGCGGACGGGGATCCGCGCTCGGCCAAGGACGTGCTGACCACGGAGGGCAGTGCCTACCGGCTGGCGGTCTCCCGTGAGCAGGTGGACATCGCGCGCTACGAGCGGACCGCCGCGCAGGGCCGTACGGCCGTGGCCGCCGGTGACGACGCGGCCGCCTCCGCCCTGCTGAACCGGGCGCTGGGCCTGTGGCGCGGCCCGGCGCTGGTGGACGTGCCGGTGGGGCGGGTGCTGGAGGCGGAGGCGCTGCGCTGGGACGAGGACCGGCTCGCGACGCTGGAGCAGCGCATCGACTGCGACCTGAGGCTGGGTCGGCACCGGGAACTGGTTCCGGAGCTGCGGGTGCTGACGGCCCGCTACCCGATGGACGACCGGTTCTGCCGGCACTTCATGCTGGCGCTGTACCGCTCCGGCTACACCTGGCGGGCGCTGGAGGCGTACCAGCGGCTGCGCGGGGAGCTGACGGCGGAGCTGGGGTTGCGGCTGCCGAGGGACGTGGAGCGGATGCAGCACCTGATCCTGTCCGAGGACCCGGAGCTGGACCTGCCGGGGTCGGTGGCGCACCGCGAGCGGGCCCTGCTGTTCGCCTGAGCCCGCGCCCGGTCCCGGCGGGGGTTCGGGGGGCGTTTCCCGGCCAGGGACAACGTGTACCCTGCAACGGCCAGGCGCCGACCCCGACCGTCGGTGGTCGCCCTGGCGACGGGAACGGGGGACTCCATGATCCGCGTCATGCTCGCCGAGGATCTGTACATATTGCGTCGCGCGCTGGCTTCCCTGCTGGCGCTGGAGAGCGATCTCGACGTGGTCGCCGAGGTCGAATCCGGCCATGACATCCTGCCGACGGCCCGCCGGCTGAAACCGGACGTGGCGGTGCTCGACATCGACCTGCCGGGTGTGGACGGCATCACCGCGGCCGCGGCGCTCCACGAGGAGCTGCCCGAGTGTCGGGTGCTGATCCTGACCAGTCTGGGCAAGCCCGGCACCCTGCGCCGGGCCCTGGAGGCGCGGGTGTGCGGCTTCCTGCCCAAGGACGCCGAGCCGGCGCGGCTGACCGCGGCGATCCGGGCGGTGGCCGAGGGGCAGCGGGTGGTGGACCCGCAGCTCGCCCTGTCCGCCCTGGACGGCGGCCACGAGACCCCGCTGACGCCCCGCGAGACGGAGGTGCTGGAGCTCGCCGCCAAGGGCGAGGGCGCCAAGCAGATCGCCACCCGTCTCTTCCTGTCCGTCGGGACGGTGCGCAACTACCTGACCAGCTCGGTGAACAAGCTCGGTGCCCGCAACCGGGTCGACGCCATCCGCATCGCCCGCGAGTCCGGCTGGATGTGAGGCGGGGCGGGTGCCGCGGGCCGGGGCCCCCGGCCCCCCCCCCGGCCCATTGCGGGGAGCCCCCGGCGGCGGGGTCGCGCGCGAGTTCGGCGATCCGGGCCGGGGTGGGGCGGCGCAGCACCTCGTCGAGCCGCCCCATGAACCGGGCTTCGCCCGCCGTGCCGACGATCTCGGCACACACCGCGGCGAGCATCGCCACCAGGGTGAAGGAGGTGCCGCCCAGCAGGTGGAAGTCGGTGTCCGGGCCGATCGACGCCGGGTCGGCGCCGAGCACGCGGGCCCAGATCCCGGCCACGGCCGCCTGCTCCGGGTCCGGCTCGGCGGCGGCCGGCGCCTGGGCGGCCCCGCCGGCGAAGGGGTCGGGCAGCCGGGACACGTCCGCCTTGCCGTTGACGGTGAGGGGGATGTCGGGCACGGCCACGACGGCCGCCGGCACCATGTACGCGGGGAGCAGGCGTGCCGCGAAGGCGGCCGGCTCCTCGGCGGTCGTGGCGGGCCGGGCCACCACGTACCCGCACAGCAGCCCGTCCGCGCCGGGCTCGCGGCGCCGGTCGACGACCACGGCCCGTTCCACGTCGGGGTGCCGCTCCAGGACGCGGGCGATCTCGGCGGGTTCGACGCGGTGGCCGCGTACCTTGACCTGTTCGTCGTTGCGGCCGCAGGACTCCAGTTCGCCGCCGGGCAGCAGCCGGGCCAGGTCGCCGGAGCGGTAGGCGCGGGTGCCGTCGGCGAGGGTGACGAAGCGTTCGCGGGTCAGGTCCGGGCGGCCCCGGTAGCCGCGGGCCAGCTGCTCGCCGGCCAGGTACATCTCGCCGATGGCGCCCGGCTCGACGAAGCGGCGTTCCTCGTCGAGGAGGTGGATGCGGGTGTTGTCGGTGGGCACGCCGATCGGCACGGAGGCCGCCTCGGCGTCGCCGTCGCGGCCGAAGCGGCGGGTCATGCAGCCGACGGTGGTCTCGGTGGGCCCGTACTCGTTGAAGATGCCGCACTGCGGGCCGAACGCCTCCTGGGCGGCCGCCGCGACCGAGCCGCGCAGCAGCTCGCCGCCGGCGATGACCGACTTGAAGCCGTTCGGGCGGATGCCGAGGCGGCCGATGAGGTCCAGGTGGGTGGGCGTCAGCTTGATCGCGTTGCAGCCCGAGTCCTCCAGGACCTCCCTCAGGGTGACGTGGTTGAGCTCGCCCGGCACCAGGGCGATCGAGCCGCCCACGAGCAGCGGCAGGAACAGCGCGGTGTTCGACAGGTCGAAGGCGAGCGAGGTGAACAGCGGGAAGCGGGTGCCGGCGTCGACGCCGTAGACGCGCAGCGCCCAGTCGGCGAACGTGGTCAGGGCACCGTGTTCGATCTCGACGCCCTTGGGGGTGCCGGTGGAGCCCGAGGTGTAGATGACGTAGGCCAGGTCCTCGGGGGCGGGTGCGTCCGCCGGCCCGGGGAGCGGGCCGTCGTGCGGGGGGAGGTCCGCGGGGACCAGGCCCTCGCAGCCCTCGGGCAGGCAGTCGCGGGCGGCGTACCGGCGGTCGGTCAGGCACAGGGTGCTGCCCGCGTCGGCGAGTACGCCGGCCAGGCGCGCGTCGGGGTGGTGGGGGTCGAGCGGGAGGTAGGCGGCGCCCGCCTTCAGGACGCCCCAGATGCTCGCGACGGCGTCGGGGGTGCGGTCGGCCAGCAGGCCGACGAGGCTCTCGCGGCCGATGCCGCGCCGGCGCAGCTCGGCGGCGACGGCGGTGGAGCGGGCGTCGAGCTCCCGGTAGGAGACCTCCCCCTGCGGGCCGGTGAGGGCGACGGCGTCGGGGGTGCGGCGGACCTGCTCGGCGAAGCGGTGGACGACGCTGCGGGCCACGTCCACGGGGCGGTCGGTGCGGTTGCCCTCCCAGTGGCGGTGGGCGCGCGGGGACAACGCCTCCTCGATCCGGTCGAGGAGTTCCTCGGCCCGCTCGGCGACGCCCGGGCCGTCGTACCAGCCGAGGGTGATCTCGGTGCGGCCGCCGACCTCGCAGACGTCGACCTCCGGCGGGCCGACCGGGCCGGAGTTGGGGAGGGCGTAGACGGTGGTGGGGTGGAAGCCGGGGGCGGTGAACTCCGCCAGGTCGAGCCGGCCCATGTGCGAGACGGTGGCCAGGGCGGCGTAGCGGCCGGCCTTGGCGGAGTAGGCGTCGAGGGCGGTGATCTGCTGTTCCAGTACGTCCAGCGGCGCCGACGGCAGGGAGGGTTCGGCGCGGGCGGCCAGGTCGCCTCCGGCGGCCAGCGTGCGCAGGAGCCGTTCGTGGGCTTCCTGCCAGGGTCGGCCGGCGGTGACCTCCAGCAGCGGGTTGTGCACGAGGTTGCCGGTGGTGCGGACGTCCGGGAGGTGCCGGCGCAGGTCGACCGGGACCATGATCCGGCCGGTGTCCAGGCCGGAGCCGGCGGTGACGACCGTGGCGATCTTGGCGACGAGGGCGGAGTGGCTGCCGTCGACGGTGCGCCGGCGCCACAGGAACCCGCCGCCGGGGGCGGGCCGTTCGCCCAGGCAGGACGGCCAGTTCAGGTCGGGGGTGGGGCCGTCGAACTCGGGGACGCCGACCTTGTCGAGCAGGTCGGTCTCGGTCAGTTCGCTGTCGGCGCCGAGCAGCGCCTCGCCGCGCAGCGCGCGGAAGACCTCGCCGGCCCACAGCAGGACGCCCTTGCCGTCCATCGCGCCGTGGAAGGCCCGGAAGACGACGGTGGCCGGGTCTCCGTCCAGGAGCAGGACCTCGCAGGTGGGCCCGCCGTCGCCCATCAGGGGCGTGTGCAGGGCGGGCTCGTCGGCGAAGGTGGTGCGGTCCAGTGCGGCTCCGGGGCCGGTGCGGACCTCGGGCGCGCGGCCGCTGTCGACCCACTCCATGCCGCGGCGGGTCACCCGGGAGCCGGGGCAGGCGTCGGCGGCGGCGGACACCGCGGCGGTCAGGGCCGCGGGGTCGATGGCGCCCTCCCCCTCGACGAAGACCTGGATGACACCGGGGACGGAGGGCGGGTAGACCAGGAACCAGCATTCCGTGGGGGACACCGGCCTGCGGTAGGTGCCCTTCTCGGCTCCGACAGCCATCGTGGTCCTTTCTTCGGGGTGGGGTGCGTGAGGTGTGGCCCCCGTCGTCGCGGTGCGTGCCGGACGGCGGGGCGGGGGTCAGGGGGTGCCGTGGACGACGGGGCCGTCGGCCGGGCGCAGGGCCCGCGAGCGCCGCAGGTCGCGGTGGACGAAGGCGCGCTGGAGCCAGCGGTCGCGGCCGTCGTAGCGCGGCCGGAAGGAGTTGCGGCCGTGCAGGGCGAGCCGGTTGTCGACGAAGGCCAGGTCGCCGGGGGCCAGGATCAGGGTGGTGGTGACGCGGTCGATCGCGGTGCGCAGCCGGGCCAGGGCCGCGGCGGCCTCGTCGTCGAGGGGGGTGGTGCTGGTGAAGTCGACGGTGATGTCGGGGTCGTCGGGGCTGCCGGAGAGCACGCCGACGGCCTCCGGCAGGCCCTGGTCCTCGCCGAAGGAGGCGGGTGCGGCGGTGACGTAGCGCGGCTGGTGCAGCAGGGCCCGGTCGGCGTCGTCGAGCAGCGGCAGGGCCCGGCGGACGGAGGCGACGCGCAGTCCGGCGATGTCGGCGTGGTCGTTGCGCAGGCACATGAGGCCGACGAAGTCGGGGCGGAAGGGGTGGAAGGCGTTCTCGGTGTGCATGTTGAGCGCCACCGAGCCCGCGTTGCCCTGGTACTCCTCCATGCCGGGGACGGGCACCACGTCGTGGACGAGGGCGCCGTGCTTCTCCTCGCGGAAGGAGACCAGTTCGCCCAGGCCCAGGGAGACCAGCGCCAGGGCGGCGGCCGGCACGGTGGCGGTGCGCTGGACGGAGCCGGCCGCCAGCGGGGTGTCCGGGGGGCCGTCGGGGTGGCCGGGGAGGTTGCGCAGCAGGAGCATGGCGTCGGGGCCGGCGTCGCGGGTGAAGCGGCGCAGCGTGAGCCTGAGGCGGGCCGGCAGCAGGGTGCTGAGGTCCCGGGCGCGCTCCACCCACTCGGCGGTGTCGATCCGTGAGGGCGCGCTGCGCAGCAGGTCCCGGGCCAGCGCCTCGAGTTCGGCCCGTTCCGGCTCTCCGAGGGTCACCACCGCGTCGTTGCCGACCATTTCGGATACGTCAACAGACATGCCGTCCCGCTTTCTCGACGATTTCTGAATTTCTGCGAACGAGGCTATGGAGGGGTATGGCCGACACCAACCCCTAATACCGTGGAGAAAACCCCTCAATGCGGCCGTGAATATCCGTGCGCATTTCTCCGCGGCAGGCCGGACCGCCGGCCGGGACATTCCCGGCCGGCGGTGTCCGGCGGGTGGCCGGGTCAGGCGCCCACGGCGACCAGCGGCCCCCGGGCCGCCCCGGTCCGGGCCGGGGCGGGCAGGGCGATGGCGGTCATCAGCAGTCCGCCCCGGGACTGCCAGCGCCCGGCCAGGGTGTGCATGGGCACGCCGCGCACGGCCGGTGCCGGGACCAGCAGCCGGGCCGAGAAGGTGCCGGCGTACGGGTCGATGGTGATCGTCGCGTCGGTGAAGTCCAGGCGCCGGCGGGTCAGCGGGAACCACGTCTTGTAGACGGCCTCCTTGGCGCTGAACAGCAGACGGTCCCAGTGGACGGGCCGGCCGGCGGCCGGCAGGGTGCGGAGCAGCCGGCGCTCCTCGCGCAGCGAGACGGCCTCCAGGACCCCGGGGGGCAGCGGGCCGTCGGGCTCCGCGTCGATGCCCAGGGCCAGGTAGGAGCCGGTCTCGGCGACCACGGCGCACCGGTAGTCGGCGCAGTGCGTGATGCTGCCCACCACTCCGCGGGGCCAGCGCGGTTCGCCGCGCGGGCCCGGCACGACGGGCATCGGCTCGAGGCCGAGCCCGGCCATGGCGCGCCGGGCGCACAGCCGGACGGTGGTGAATTCCAGGCGCCTTTTGAGGACGGCCTGGCCCAGCGCCCTTTCCTCTTCGGGAAAGAGCAGCACACCCGGCTCCGGGTCCCCGAATTCCTCTGAACTCAGCACACCTGCCGGGAGAATTTCCTCGATCATGTCACCCCCATGTGTGATCTTTCCGCGCGGCCGCGCTCACACGGCCGCGGGTGCCCGCAGTCCGTCGGCGATGTCCGCGACGACGGCCCGGCTGTGGTCGTTGAGGAAGAAGTGGCCGCCGCCGTAGACCTTCATCTCGAACGGGCCGGTGGTGTGCAGCGCCCAGTCCGCGACCTCCTCGACGAGTGCCTTGGGGTCGGCGTCGCCGGTGAAGGCGGTGACGGGGCAGCTCAGGTCGGGGCCGGGAACGTAGCGGTAGGTCTCGGCCGCCTTGTAGTCGGCGCGCAGCGCCGGCAGGGCCATGCGCAGCACCTCCGGGTCGTCCAGGAGGCGGGACTCCGTGCCGCTGAGCCGCTGGATCTCCTGGACCAGCCGCTGGTCGCCCTGGGCGTGGACGTTCTCGTCGCGGTGGCGGGAGGGGGCGCGCCGCCCGGAGGGGAACAGCGCGGCCGGCACGACACCGGCCCGGTGCTCCAGCAGGCGTGCCACCTCGAAGGCGACGGAGGCGCCCATGCTGTGGCCGAAGAGGGCGAGCGGCCGGTCGGTCCAGGGCAGGAGCGCGGTGTAGACGCGCTCGGCCAGCTCCTGGATGTCGTCGACGCACGGCTCGTGGCGGCGGTCCTGGCGGCCCGGGTACTGCACGGCCAGCACCTCCACCCCGGGGGCGAGGCTGGCGGAGACCGGGAAGTAGTAGCTGGCGGAGCCGCCGGCGTGGGGCAGGCAGACCAGGCGGGCGGAGGGGTCCGGCGCCGGGTGGAAGCGCCGCACCCACAGGCCGTTGTCTTCGGTGTTGCTCATGTGATGCTGCTCCTCGGTTCGGTGTGCGCGGTGGGGCGCGGGTGGTGGGCGGAAGGTCGAAGGGTCCCCGTCAGGCGGGGACGGGCACGGGGGCCGGGGTGGCCGGGGAGAGCCCGGCGAGCCAGGCGTCGAGGTGTCCGGCGGCGGTCGCGGCGTGCTCCCCGATCATCGTGAAGTGGCTGCCGGGGCTGTCCACGGCGGTGTGCGGGAAGTCCCAGCCGGCCCGCCAGTCGCCGTCCCCGGTCCACTCGCACAGCGGCTCGGCGGCGCGCAGCAGCAGGGTGGGGCAGGCCGTCGGTTCGGGGCGCCAGTCGGCGAACAGCGGGATGTACGCGGCCCAGGCGGTGACGCGGAAGTCGTCCATCGGCGTGTAGGCGGTGGTCCGTTCGGTCATCCCGTCCATCAGCTGCGGGATCCATGCGGCCATCACCTCGCTGTCGGAGGGGTAGACGTCCAGCAGGGCCTGGCCCAGCGGTGCCCGGCCGGCCGCTTCGAGGTGGCGGGCGAGGGAGTTGGCGACCATGGCGCCGCCGGAGTGCCCGGCGAGGACGAACTCCCGCTCCCCCACGGCCTCCAGGACGGCCTCGGCCTGGGCCCGTACCAGTGCGTCCCGGTCGGCGGGCAGCAGCTCGTCGGGGCCGAAACCGGGGTGCGGCAGGGCGTACACGTCGCGCCTGCCGCGGAAGAGGGCGGCCAGGCGGGCGTACTCCTGCGCCCCCGCCAGGGGGGACATGGTGCAGCAGCACACCAGGGGCGGGCCCTGCGTCCCGGAGGCGAGGCGGACGGCCCCGGTGCTGCGGACGAGCTCGGCCGGGTCGGTGAACGTGGGCCGGAAGGAGGCGAGTTCGAGCAGCAGGCGGGTGTACTGGTCGGGCCGTCCGGCCCGGCGCGCGGCCGTGAACAGGTTGCCGAGCAGGCCTTGCCCCGCCGGGGCCGCGGACACCGGTGCGGCGGTCTCGGGGGTCCCCTGGGTCTCGGGGGTGCCGTGGCCGCGGGCGTCCAGGAGGCCGGCCAGGTGGCGGGTGAGGGACGTGACGCCCGGGTGGTCGAACAGCAGCGTGCCGGACAGTTCCAGGTCCAGCAGGCGGGCCAGCCGGTCGCGCAGCTCCAGTGCCGTCAGCGAGTCGAAGCCCAGCTCCAGGAAGTCCCGCTCCCCGTCGAGTTCGCCGTCCTCGGCGTAGCGCAGTACGGCCGCCGCGTGCTCCAGGACGGCCCGGCGCAGCAGCTGCTCGCGCAGCGCGGCGGGGGCGGCGGCGAGCCGGCCGCGCAGCTCGGCGCCGGCGGCTTCCACCGCGTCCCGTGCGTCTTGCGCGTCCTGTGCGTCCTGTGCGTCCTGCGGCCCGGTGCCGGCAGCGGCGGCGGGCCGGGGCGCCGGGGCGCCGGGGGGCTGCGGCCAGTAGTGCCGGTGCTGGAAGGCGTACGTGGGCAGCTCGGCCGTCCGTCCGCCCCACGGCCGGTACACGGCAGCCCAGTCGACGTCCGTGCCGCGCACGTGCAGCTCGGCGGCGGCGGCCAGCAGGCACTCCGGTTCCGGCCGGCCGGGGCGGAGCGCCGCGACGGATGCGACCGGGGCCCCGGTGTCCGCGACGGCCGCGAGGGACTCCCTTGCCAGGGCGGTCAGTACGCCGCCGGGGCCGAGTTCGAGGAAGGTGGTCGTGCCGGCGCCGTGCAGCCAGCGCACTCCGTCGTCGAAGCGGACGGTGTGGCGCGCCTGGCGCACCCAGTACTCGGCCGTGCGCACCTCGTCGGCGTCCACGGGCCGGCCGGTGAGGTCGGAGACGAGCGGGATGCGCGGCGCGCGGAAGCCGATCCCCTCGGCCACCCGCCGGAACTCCTCCAGCGCGGGGTCGAGGAGCGCCGAGTGGAAGGCGTGCCCGGACCGCAGCCACGTGGCCTTCACCCCGCGCGCCTCGAAGAACGCGGCCACGACCTCCCGCAGGGCTTCCTCGGGGCCGGAGAGCACGGTGGAGGCCGGGCCGTTGACGGCGGCGACGGCGACGGACGCACCGTGCGGGTGGCCGGCCAGCAGGGCGGCGGCCTCCTCCTCGCCGGCCCGTACGGCGGCCATGGTGCCGCCGGGCGGCAGCGCGTCCATCAGCCGGCCCCGGGCGGCCACCAGGGTGCAGGCGTCCTCGAGGGTGAGCACCCCGGCGGCATGGGCGGCGGCGAGCTCGCCGACCGAGTGGCCGAAGACGAAGTCGGGGGCGACGCCCCAGTGCTCCAGCAGCCGCAGCAGGGCGGTCTCCACCGCGAACAGCGCCGGCTGGGCCCAGCCGGTGCGCTGCAGCAGCGCGGCCTGCGGCGAGCCCGGCTCCGCGAAGGCGACCTCGCGCAGCGGCCGGTCGAGCAGCGGGTCGAGGTGGGCGCAGACCGCGTCGTAGGCCTCGGCGAAGGCGGGGAAGGCGGCATACAGCTCGCGTCCGGCGGCGGCCCAGCGGCCGCCCTGGCCGGTGAACAGGAAGGCGGTCCGGGCGCCGCGAACCGCCTGCCCGGTGACGAGTTCCGGGGCCGGCTCGCCGTTCTCCAGGGCCGTCAGGCCGCGGAGGGCGTCCTCGGGGCCGGCGGCGAGTACGACGGCCCGGCGTTCGAAGTGGGTGCGGGTGGTGGCCAGCGCGCGGCCCACCTCCAGCGGCCGGTCGCCGGGGTGGGCGGCCAGGTGGGCGGCGAGCTTGCGGGCCTGGCCGCGCAGGGCGGCGGGGGTGCGGCCGGAGACCGGCCAGGGCAGGACGGCGGGCGGGGCGGCGGCCTCTTCGGCGGCCCCTTCCGCCGGGGCCTCTTCCGCCGGGGCCTGTTCGAGGATGACGTGGGCGTTGGTGCCGCTGACGCCGAAGGCGGAGACGGCGGCGCGGCGCGGCTGCCCCGTCTCGGGCCAGGGGCGCGCCCCGGTGAGGAGCTCGACGCCGCCGGAGGACCAGTCGACCATCGGGGACGGCGCGTCCACGTGCAGCGTCCTGGGCAGCACCCCGTGCCGCATGGCCTCGACGGCCTTGATCACGCCGGCCATGCCCGAGGCGGCCTGGGTGTGGCCGATGTTGGACTTCACCGAGCCCAGCCACAGCGGCCGGCCGGCGGGCCTGCCCCGGCCGTAGGCGGCCAGCAGGGCCTGCGCCTCGATGGGGTCGCCGAGGGTGGTGCCCGTACCGTGCGCCTCCAGCAGGTCGACCTGGTGGGCGGCGAGCCCGGCGTCGGCGAGGGCCTGCCGGATGACGCGGCGCTGGGCCGGGCCGCTGGGCGCGGTCAGGCCGTTGCTGGCGCCGTCCTGGTTGACGGCGGAGCCGCGCAGCACGGCGAGGACCCGGTGACCGTTGCGCCGCGCGTCGGACAGCCGTTCGAGGACGAGGACGCCCGCGCCCTCGCCCCAGCCGGTGCCGTCCGCGGCGGCCGCGAAGGACTTGCAGCGGCCGTCTCCGGCCAGGCCGCGCTGGCGGGCGAACTCGGCGAACGCGCCGGGCGTCGCCATCACGGTCACGCCCCCGGCCAGTGCCAGCGTGCACTCGCCGGCGCGCAGGGCCCGCGCCGCCAGGTGCAGGGCGACCAGGGAGGAGGAGCAGGCGGTGTCGACGGTGACGGCAGGCCCCTCCAGGCCGAGGGCGTACGCCACCCGGCCCGAGATCACGCTGCCCGAGGAGCCCGTGAGCAGGTAGCCCTCGGTGCCCTCCTCGGTGCCGAGCAGGCCGGCCGCGTAGCCGGAGGAGGAGGCGCCGGCGAAGACGCCGGTGGCGCTGCCGCGCAGTGAGGTGGGGTCGATGCCGGCGCGTTCGACGGCCTCCCAGGAGGTTTCCAGCAGCAGCCGCTGCTGGGGGTCCATGGCGAGGGCCTCACGGGGGGAGATCCCGAAGAAGGCGGGGTCGAAGCCGGTGGCCGTGCGGACGAACCCGCCCACCGGGGCGTAGCCGTCGGCGGCGGGGTCGCCGTCGGTGTCCGCCCCGGTCCGGGCTCCGGCGGTGAAGCCGGCCGCCTCCCAGCCCCGGTCGTCCGGGAAGCCGCCGAGTGCGTCGACGCCGTCGGCGACCAGCCGGTACAGCTCCTCCGGGGTGTCGGCGCCGCCCGGGAAGCGGCAGCCCATGCCGACGATCGCCACGGGCTCGGCGGCCCGCGCGGCACCGGCGGCCAGCCGCCCGTTCTCCGTGCGCAGCCGTTGGTTCTCCAGCAGTGTCGTCCGCAGCGCGGCGACGACCTCGTCGGTGTTCGTCTCGCTCACCGGTATCCCTCTCCCCCTAGCTCCAGCTCATTCGGATTGCTCGTCGCCCAGCGCCATGCGGATCAGGTCCCGTACGTCCATGGCCCTGATCTCGTCGCTGCGGTCGGCCGGCGGCGGTGGCGCGGCGGCCTCGCCGGACGCGTCGGCCGCCGGGTCTTCGGTGCGCTGTGCGCCGTCCGGGCCGGCCTCGTCGGCCAGCCGCCACAGCGCCTCCAGTAGTCCCGCCTCGCGGAACCGCTCGATCGGCACGGTGGCCAGGGCTTCGCGCAGGGCCTCCTCGTCGCCGGTGCGGACGGCGGCGCCGCCGTCCGGGCCGGCAACGGCACCGGCACCGGCACCGGGCAGCAGTTCGGCGCGCAGCAGGTCGCGCAGGGCGGTCGGCGCGGGGTGGTCGAAGACCACGGTGGCCGGCAGCCGCAGGCCCGTCGCCACGTTGAGCCGCTTGCGCAGCTCCAGTGCGGTGACGGAGTCGAAGCCCAGCTCCCGGAAGGCCCGCTGCGGGTCGACGGCGGCGCCGGACGCGTGGCCCAGGACGGCCGCGGCCGCGTCGCACACGAGGTCCAGCAGCATCCGGTCCCGTTCGGATTCGGCCGCGGCGAGCAGCCGGGCGCGCAGCCCGGCCTGCGTGTCCGCGTCCGCGTCCTCCTGGGGTTCGTCGGCCGGCTCCAGCGCGTCGCGCACCTCCGGCAGGTCCGCCAGGAGCGGGCTGCGGCGGGCGATGGTGAACGCGGGGGCGAACCGCTCCCAGTCGACGTCGGCGACGGTCAGGGCGGGGGCGCCGTCGCCGACGGCGAGCGCCAGCGCGGCCACCGCCCGGTGCGGTGCCATGGCGCGCACACCGCGCCGCAGCAGTTCCCGTTCGGCGTCGCCCTCGGCCATGCCACCGCCCGCCCAACTGCCCCAGGCCACCGAGGTGGCGGCGAGGCCGAGGCCCGCGCGGTGCTCGGCGAGGCCGTCGAGGTAGGCGTTGGCGGCGGCGTAGGCGCCCTGCCCGGCGCCGCCCCAGACGGCGGCGCCGGAGGAGAACAGCACGAAGGCGTCCAGGTCCAGGGCGGCGGTGAGCTCGTGCAGGTGGCGGGCGCCGTCCGCCTTGGCCGCGTACACGGCGGCGAACTCCTCGGGGGTGACGGTGTCCAGGGCGCCCTGCGCGGTGATCCCCGCGGCGTGCACCACGGAGCGGACGGGCGTGCCGTCGGCGGCCAGTTCCTCCAGGAGCGCGGCCAGCCGGTCGCGGTCCGCGGCGTCGCACGCGGCGAGCGTCACGCGGGCTCCCGACTCCTCGAGCTCGCGGGCGAGTTCCCGTGCACCGGGGGCCTGCGGACCGCGCCGGCCGGCCAGCACCAGGTGCTGGGCGCCGTTCTCGGCGAGCCAGCGGGCCACGTGGCCCCCCAGCGCCCCGGTGCCGCCCGTGACCAGCACGGTCCCCTGCGGCCGCCACGGCCGGGCGGGGCGGCCCGCGCCGCCCGGGGCCCGGGTCAGCCGGCGGGCGTAGGCGGCGCTGTCGCGCAGGGCGATCTGGTCCTCGCCGTGGTCGGCGGCCAGCAGGGCGAACAGGCGGCGCAGCGAGCGCTCGTCGGGGTCCTGCGGCAGGTCCAGCAGGCCGCCGGGGCGGCCGGGCCGTTCGAGGGCGGCGACGCGGCCCAGTCCCCAGACGGCGGTCTGCGCGGGGCTCGTGACGGATTCCGAACGGCCCACGGCGACCGCTCCCCGGGTGGCGCACCACAGGGGGACGTCCGCGGTGTCGGCCCCTTCGGCCAGCGCCTGGAGCAGGGTCAGGGTCGAGGCCAGCTCCGCCGGCAGCCCGGCGCGGGCCGTGTGCGGCCGCTCGGCCAGGGCCAGCAGGGACAGCACGCCGGCCGGCCGCTCGGCGCGGATCCGCGCGGCGAGCTCCGCCGGGTCGGCCCCGGCGTCCGCCACGGTGATCCGGGTGAAGCCGGCGTACCCGTCGGCGATCCAGGCCGCGGTCCGCTCGATCTCGGCCCGGGCCGCAGCGTCCTCGGCCTCGGGCGTCACCAGCAGCCAGGTGCCGGTGAGGCCGCGGGCGGGGGCGGGCTCGGTGAGGGGCTTCCAGGTGGCCTTGTAGCGCCAGGAGTCGACGGCCGCCTGCTCGCGGCGTTCGCGGCGCCAGTGCGAGAGGGCGGGGAGCACGTCGCTCCAGGGCTGCTCGCCGGAGACGTCGAGGGTGGCGGTCAGCGCCTCCAGGTCCTCGCGTTCGACGGCCTCCCAGAAGGCCGTGTCCACCGGATCGGCCTGGACGGCGGCTGCCGGGGCGACGGCCTTGGGCTGCGGCCAGAAGCGCTGGTGCTGGAAGGCGTAGGTGGGCAGGTCGGTGCGCTGGGCGCCGGTGCCGTCGAAGACGGCCGTCCAGTCGACGGTGGCGCCGTTGACCCAGGCCTCGGCCAGGGAGGTGAACAGGCGGCGCAGGTCGCCTTCGTCACGGCGCAGCGAACCGAGCGCGAGGGCGTCCATCTCCGCGAGGCCGACGGCCAGGACCGGGTGCGGGCTCGACTCGATGAACAGGCGGTGCCCGTCGGCGAGAGCCGCGTTCACGGCCTGCTCGAAGAGGACGGTGTTGCGCAGGTTCCGGTACCAGTACCCGCCATCCAGCTCCGTGCCGTCCAGCAGCTCACCCGTCAGGGTCGAGTACATCGGGATCGATGCCTGGCGCGGGCTCAGGCCGGACAGCAGGTCGGCCAGTTCGGCTTCGAGCTTCTCCACGTGGGCACAGTGCGAGGCGTACTCCACAGCCACCCGGCGGGCCCGGATGCCGTCGGCTTCGAGGACGGCAACCAGCTCGGCGCAGGCGTCCGCGTCACCGGACACCACCGTCGAAGACGGCCCGTTCACCGCGGCGACGGCGAGCCGGTCGCCGAAGGTCGCGGCGATCCGCTCCGCCGCCTCGGCGGCCGGGAGGCCGACCGAGACCATGCCGCCCAGACCGGCGATCACATCGATGGCCTGGCTGCGCAGAGCCACCACCTTGGCGGCGTCCTCCAGCGACAGGGCGCCCGCCACACAGGCCGCGGCGATCTCGCCCTGCGAGTGACCGATCACGGCCGCAGGCTCGACCCCGTAGGACTTCCAGACCTCGGCCAGCGCCACCATCACCGCGAAGAGGACCGGCTGGACCACGTCCACCCGCTCCAGCGGATCGTCCGAGCGCAGGACCTCGGTCAGCGACCAGTCGACATAGGGCGCCAGGGCCGCCTCGCACTCCGCGATCCGCGCCGCGAACACCGGCGAGGAGTCCAGCAGCCCGACGGCCATGCCGACCCACTGCGAACCCTGCCCCGGGAACACGAACACGGGGGCCGAGGCCGTCGCGCGGCCGCGGATGACGTCGGCGGTGTCGCGGCCGTCGGCCAGGGCGTTCAGGGCGCTGGTGAAGTCCGGCCCGAGGGCGACCGCGCGGTGTTCCATCACGGCGCGGGTCGTCACCAGCGAGAGGCCCACGTCGACGGGCTCCGCCTCCGGGTGCCGCCCGGCGTACGCGGCGAGCCGCTCGGCCTGGCCCCGTACGGCCGCCTCGGAGCGGCCGGAGAGCACCCAGGGCACGACGGCCGGGGTGTGGCGCTCCGGGGCGGGGGCGGCGGGCTCCTCCTGCGGGGGCTGCTCCAGGATGACGTGGGCGTTGGTGCCGCTGACACCGAACGAGGAGACGCCGGCCCGGCGCGGACGGTCGGCGCCCGTGGTCCAGGGGCGGTCCTCGGTGAGCAGGCTGACCGCGCCGGCGGACCAGTCGACGTGCGGGGAGGGCTCGTCGACGTGGAGGGTCTTGGGCAGCACGCCGTGGCGCATCGCCTCCACCATCTTGATGACGCCGGCGACGCCGGCGGCGGCCTGGGTGTGGCCGATGTTCGACTTGACGGAGCCGAGCCACAGCGGGTCGTCGGCGTCGCGGCCCTGGCCGTAGGTGGCGAGGAGGGCCTGGGCCTCGATGGGGTCGCCGAGCGAGGTGCCCGTGCCGTGGGCCTCGACGGCGTCCACCTCGCCCGCGGTGAGGCGGGCGTTGGCGAGGGCGGCACGGATGACGCGCTGCTGGGCGGGGCCGTTGGGGGCGGTGAGGCCGTTGGAGGCACCGTCCTGGTTGACGGCCGAGCCGCGGACCACGGCCAGGACGCGGTGGCCGTTGGCGCGGGCGTCGGAGAGCCGCTCCAGCAGGAGCATGCCGACGCCCTCGCCCCAGCCGGTGCCGTCCGCCGCGGCGGCGAAGGCCTTGCAGCGGCCGTCGGCGGCGAGGCCGCGCTGGCGGGAGAACTCCACGAAGGCGCCCGGGGTCGACATCACGGTGACGCCGCCGGCCAGGGCCAGGGAGCACTCCCCGCTGCGCAGCGCCTGGGCCGCCAGGTGCAGGGCGACCAGTGACGAGGAGCAGGCGGTGTCGACGGTCATGGCCGGGCCCTCGAGGCCGAGCGCGTAGGAGACGCGGCCGGAGAGCACGCTGGCGCCGTTGCCGGTGGCCATGTAGCCCTCGACACCGGCCTGGGCGGCCAGCAGGAGGCCCGCGTAGTCCTGGCCGTTGGTGCCGGCGAAGACGCCCGTGGCGGTGCCGCGCAGCGAGGCCGGGTCGATGCCGGCGCGTTCCAGGACCTCCCAGGAGGCTTCGAGGAGGAGGCGCTGCTGGGGGTCCATGGCGAGGGCTTCGCGCGGGGAGATCCCGAAGAACTCGGCGTCGAAGTCGCCGGCCTCGTGCAGGAAGCCGCCGGAGCGGACGTAGGAGGTGCCGGAGTTGTCGGGGTCGGCGTCGTAGAGCCGCTCGATGTCCCAGCCGCGGTGGTCGGGCAGTGCGGTGACGGCGTCCTGGCCGGCGGCCAGGAGCCGCCACAGCCGCTCGGGGGTGTCGGCGCCGCCGGGGAAGCGGCAGCTCATGCCGACGATGGCGATGGGCTCGTCGGGGTCCGCGGCTCCGGCGGTGCGCCCGGCGGCGGGCTCGTCGGGGTCCGCCGTGCCGAACAGCTCCTCCTCCAGGTGGCGGGCGAGGAGGGCCGGGACGGGGTAGTCGAAGACGAGGGTGGCGGACAGGGCCAGGCCCGTGGCGGCGCCGAGGAGGTTGCGCAGTTCCATGGCGGTGAGCGAGTCGAAGCCGAGCTCGCGGAAGGCCTTGCCGGGCGGGACGGCGTCGGCGGAGGCGTGGCCGAGGACGGCGGCGGCCCGGGTGCGGACGAGGTCCAGCAGCAGGCGGCCGCGTTCGGCGGCGGAGCCGCGGGCGAGGCGTTCGCGCAGGGGGTCGCCGGGGGCGGGCCGGTCCTCGGCGCCGGCGGGGGCGGCGTCGAGGAGGCGGCGGACGGCGGGGACGTCCTGGAGCAGCGGTGCCCGGCGGACGGCGAGGAAGCCGGGGGCGAAGCGCTCCCAGTCGATCTCGGCGACGGCGGTGAGGGGGGTGCCGCGGTGCACGGCGCGGGCGAGCGCGTCGAGGGCGGCGTCCGCGCCGAGGGCCGGCATGCCGGAGCGGCGCATGCGCTCTTCGACGACGGCGGAGTCGGTGGCCATGCCCGCGCCGGCCCAGGGGCCCCAGGCCAGGGAGGTGGCGGGCAGGCCGAGGGAGTGGCGGTGGGCGGCGAGGGCGTCGAGGAAGGCGTTGCCGGCGGCGTAGTTGGCCTGTCCGGCGTTGCCGAGGAGGCCGGCCAGGGAGGAGTAGAGGACGAACGCGTCGAGGTCGAGGTGGCGGGTCAGCTCGTGCAGGTGTGCGGCGGCATCGGCCTTGGGGCGCAGCACGGCGTCGATGCGGGTGTCGGTGAGCTGGTCGAGGACGCCGTCGTCGAGGACGCCGGCGGTGTGGACGACGGCGGTGGGCGGTTCGTCGAGCCCGTCCAGCAGTGCGGCCAGGGCGTCGCGGTCGGCGGCGTCGCAGGCGGCGAGGGTGACGCGGGCGCCGAGGGCGCTCAGTTCGGCGGCGAGTTCGGGGGCGCCGGGGGCGTCGGGGCCGGAGCGGCTGGTGAGGACGAGGTGTTCGGCGCCGCGGGCGGCGAGCCAGCGGGCGGTGTGGGCGCCGAGCGCGCCGGTGCCGCCGGTGACGAGGACGGTGCCGCGCGGGGTCCAGCCCGCGGCGTCCTGCGCGGGGGCGGGGACGTGGGCGAGCCGGCGGGCGAAGGCGCCGGCGGGGCGGACGGCGACCTCGTCCTCGGCGCCGCCGGTGAGGACGGCCAGGAGCAGGTCGCCGCCGCGGGTGTCGAGGGTGGCGGGCAGGTCGACGAGGGCGCCCCAGCGGTGGGGGTGTTCGCGGCCGGCGGTCTTGCCGTAGCCCCACAGCAGAGCCTGGGCGGGGGCGTCGGCCGGGTCGGCGGGGCCGGTGGAGACGGCGCCGCGGGTGGCGCACCACAGGGGGGCGCGGACGTCGGCGTCGCCGAGGGCGAGGAACAGGTCGTGGGTGCGGTGGAGCAGGGTCCGGCCGGCCGCGGTGCCGAGGGGGTCGTCGGCGGCGGCTCCGGTGGCGGTGGTGGCGGCCGCGGCGTCGAGGGCCAGCAGGGACAGGACGCCGTCGGGCGGGGTGAGCTCGCTCAGCCGGGCGGCGAGCGCGGTGCGGTCGTCGGCGCCGGGGGTGAGGGGCAGGACGTGCACGCCGCGTCCGGCCAGCGCGTCGAGGACCTCGCGGGCGGTGTCCGAGGGGTGTTCGGGGAGCACGACGAGCCAGGTGCCGGGGGCTCCGGCAGGGCGGGCGGGGGACAGCGGGCGCCAGGTGACGTCGTAGCGCAGCGGGTCCGTGGCCGGGGCGGCCGCGGCGGCCTGGGCGGGCGCGGCGGTGAAGGTGCGCGGGGTGGGCCAGTAGCGCTGGTGCCGGAAGGCGTAGGTGGGCAGGTCGACGACGCGGCCGCCGGTGAGGACGGGGCGCCAGTCGGGGCCCGCGCCGCGTACGTGCAGCCGGGCGAGGGCGTCCAGCAGGGCCTGCGGCTCGGGCCGGTCGGAGCGCAGCAGCGGTACGGCTTCGGCGGCCGTCGCGGTGTCGCCGCCGGTGGTGCCGGTGCCGGCGTCGGCGGTCTCGGCGAGGCATTCGCGGGTGAGCGCGGTCAGGACGCCGCCGGGGCCGAGCTCGACGAAGGTGCGTACGCCGCTGTCGTGGAGCCGGTGCACGGTGTCGGCGAAGCGGACCGCCTCGCGGACGTGGCGCACCCAGTGCTCGGGGGTGCACAGCTCGGCGGCCGGGACGGGCCGGCCGGTGAGGCCGGAGACGACGGGCAGGGCCGGGGGCGCGTACGTGAGCTCCTGCGCGACCTGCCGGAACGCGTCCAGCATGGGGTCCATGAGCGGGGAGTGGAAGGCGTGGCTGACGGTGAGCCGCTTCGTCTTCACGCCCCGTGCGGCGAGGGTGGCGGCGATCTCGGCGACGGCGTCGGCGGCGCCCGAGACCACCACGGACCGGGGGCCGTTGACGGCGGCCACGGCCACGTCGGTGCGGCCCGCGAGGAGGGCTTCGACCTCGTCCTCGGGTGCGCGTACGGAGACCATCGCGCCGCCTTCGGGCAGCGCGGCCATGAGCCGGCCGCGGGCGGCGACGAGGCGTGCGGCGTCGGGCAGGGACAGCACCCCGGCGACGTGGGCCGCGGTGATCTCGCCGACGGAGTGGCCGGCGAGGTGGTCGGCGCGCAGGCCCCAGGTGGTGACGAGGTGGTGGAGGGCCGTCCCGAGGGCGAAAAGCGCGGCCTGGGTGAAGTCGGTGCGGTGCAGCAGCTCCGCACCGGCACTGCCTTCTTCGGCGAAGAGCACCTCGCGCAGCGGGCGTTCCAGGTGGGGGTCGAGGTGGGCGGCGGCCTCGTCGAAGGCGGCGGCGAACGGCGGGGAGACGGCGTACAGCTCGCGGCCGGCGCCGGGGCGCTGGGAGCCCTGGCCGCTGAAGAGGAAGGCGGTCTTGCCGTCGGAGACGGTGCCGCGCACCAGGCCGGGGGCGTCGTCGCCGGCGGCGAGGGCGTCCAGGGCGGTGAGGAGGGCGTCGCGGCCGGGGGCGGTCAGGACGGCCCGGTCCTCGAAGGAGGTGCGGGCGGCGGCCAGGGTGTGCGCGATGTCCGCGGTGTCCTGGCCGGGGTGGGCGGCGAGGTGGGCGCGCAGGGCGGCGGCCTGGGCGCGCAGGGCGGCGGCGCCGCGCCCGGACAGCAGCCAGGGGGTCGCGAGGCCGGTCGCGTCGGCGGGGGGTTCGGGGGCCGGTTCGGCGGGGGCCTCTTCGAGGATGGTGTGGGCGTTGGTGCCGCTGACGCCGAAGGAGGAGACGCCGACCCGGCGCGGGCGGTCGGCGCGGTGCCAGGGGCGGGCCTCGGTGAGGAGGGCGACGTTTCCGGCGGTCCAGTCGACGTGCGGGGTGGGGGCGTCGACGTGGAGGGTGCGCGGCAGGGTTCCGTGCCGCATCGCCATGACCATCTTGATGACGCCGGCGATGCCGGCGGCGGCCTGGGTGTGGCCGATGTTCGACTTGAGGGAGCCGAGCCACAGGGGGTCGTCGGCGTCGCGGTCCTGGCCGTAGGTGGCGAGGAGGGCCTGGGCCTCGATGGGGTCGCCGAGGGTGGTGCCGGTGCCGTGCGCCTCGACGGCGTCGACCTGGTCGGGGGTGAGGCGGGCGTCGGCGAGGGCCTGGTGGATGACGCGTTGCTGGGCGGGGCCGTTGGGGGCGGTGAGGCCGTTGGAGGCGCCGTCCTGGTTGACGGCGGAGCCGCGGACCACGGCGAGGACGCGGTGGCCGTTGCGGCGGGCGTCGGAGAGGCGTTCGACGAGGAGCACGCCGACGCCCTCGGCGAAGCCGGTGCCGTCGGCGTCGGCGGAGAACGCCTTGCAGCGGCCGGACGTCGACAGTCCGCGCTGGCGGCTGAAGCCGATGAACATGCCGGGGGTGGCCATGACGGTGACGCCGGCGGCCAGCGCGAGGGAGCACTCGCGCCGGCGCAGCGACTGGCAGGCGAGGTGGAGGGCGACGAGGGAGGAGGAGCAGGCGGTGTCGATGGTGAGGGAGGGGCCTTCGAGGCCGAGGGCGTAGGAGACGCGGCCGGAGACGACGGCGGCGGCGCTGCCGGTGGCCAGGTATCCCTCGAGGCCGTCGGCGACCTCCTCCGATCCCATCAGCAGGGCCGGGTAGTCCTGGCCGTTGGTGCCGGCGAAGACGCCGGTGCGGCTGCCGCGCAGCGACGCCGGGTCGATGCCGGCCCGCTCGAAGGCCTCCCAGGAGGTTTCCAGCAGGAGGCGCTGCTGGGGGTCCATGGCGAGGGCCTCGCGGGGGGAGATCCCGAAGAAGGCCGGGTCGAAGTGGCCCGCGTCGTGGACGAACCCGCCGTCGCGGGCGTAGGAGGTGCCCCGGTGGTCGGGGTCGGCGTCGAACAGCGTCTCCAGGTTCCAGCCGCGGTCGGCGGGGAACGGGGTGAGCGCGTCGACGCCGCCCTCGACCAGGTCCCACAGTTGTTCGGGGGACCCTACGCCGCCGGGGAAGCGGCAGCTCATGCCGACGATGGCGAGCGGCTCCGTGTCGCGTGCCTCCGCTTCGCGGAGCCGCTCGTGCGCCGTTTCCAGGTCCGCGGAGACCCGCTTGAGGAAGTAGCGCAGTTTCTCTTCGTTCGCCATCTCGGGCGCCATCAGGGGTACTCCATCGTCGGCTGGTGGACGGGACGGGGGCGGTGGGTCAGGAGATCCCGAACTTCTTGCCCAGCAGGTCGAACATCTCGTCGTCGGACGCGGTCTCCATGACCTGTGCGGCGGTGGCCTTGACGGCGGGTTCGCCGCCGCCCTGCCAGCCGGCGACGAGGTTCTGCATCCGCACGAGGAAGCGGGTGCGGTGGGGGTCCTCAGGGTCGAGGCGCGACAGTGCCGACTCGATGCGGTCCCACTCCGCCAGCGCGGCCAGGTCGTCGTCGGCGCTCTCCTGCGGCGCGACGAGGGTGAGCAGCTGCTCGGCGAGGCGGGCGGCGGTGGGGTGGTCGAAGGCCAGCGAGACGGGCAGGTGCAGGCCGGTGGTGGCGGCGAGCCGGTTGCGGAGCTCGACGGCGGTGACCGAGTCGAAGCCCATGTCGCGGAAGGCCCTCTTGACGTCGACGGCTTCCGGTCCGGGGTAGCCGAGGACGGCGGCGACGTGTCCGCGCACCAGGTCCAGCAGGGCGTCCTGGCGTTCGGTGGCGGTCAGGGCCGCCAGCCGTTCGGCCAGAGCAGGGCCCTGGGCGGCGCCCGCGTCGCGCGCGCCGTCGGCGAGGGCCCGTACCTCGGGCACCTCCGACAGCAGCGGGCTGGGCCGGGTCGCGGTGAACGCCACGTGGAAGCGTTCCCAGACGATGTCGGCGACGACGGTGGACGCCTCGCCCCGGTCGACCGCGGCCTGCATGGCGGCGGTGGCCAGTTCGGGCTCCATCTCGCGCAGCCCGTGCCGGTTGAGGATCTCGCCGAAGGCCCCGTCGGCCATGCCTCCGCCGCCCCAGGCGCCCCAGGCCACGGAGGTGGCGGGCAGGCCCCGGTCGCGGCGGGCCTGGGCGAGGGCGTCGAGGAAGGCGTTGGCGGGGGCGTAGTTGCCCTGGCCGGGGGTGCCGACGGTGCCGCCGAAGGAGGAGAACAGGACGAATGCGTCCAGGTCCAGGCCGGCGGTGAGCTCGTGCAGGTTGACGGCGGTGGTGGCCTTGGCGCGCAGGGCCCGCTCCAGCCGCTCGGTGCCGAGCGCGTCGATCACCCCGTCGTCGAGGACGGCGGCGGTGTGCACGACGGCGGTCGGCGGCTCGTCGAGCCCGGCGAGCAGCGCGGCGAGCTGGTCGCGGTCGGAGGCGTCGCAGGCGGCGACGGTGACCTGTACGCCGGTGGCGCGCAGTTCGTCGGCGAGTTCGCCGGCGCCGGGGGCCTGGGGGCCGCGGCGGCTGACGAGGAGCAGGTGTTCGGCTCCGTTCCCGGCGAGCCAGCGGGCGACCTGGCCGCCGAGGGCGCCGGTGCCGCCGGTGACGAGGACGGTGCCGCGCGGCGCCCAGGTGCGGGCGCCGGCCTCGGCGCGGCGCGGGGCGCGCACCAGGCGGCGGACGAACGCGCCGGCGGGGCGCAGGGCTATCTGGTCCTCGTCGCCGGCGGCGGCGAGGACGCCGGCGAGCCGGGCCCGGACGCGTTCGTCGCAGGACGCGGGCAGGTCGATCAGGCCGCCCCAGCGCTCGGTGTGCTCCAGGGCGGCGACCCGGCCCAGGCCCCACACGAGGGCGTGTTCGGGGGTGTCCAGGGTGTCGGTGCGGCCGACGGAGACCGCGCCGCGGGTGGCGCACCACAGGGGTGCGGTGATCTCGGCGGCGCCGAGGGCGCGCAGCAGCGCGACGGTGCCGGCGAAGCCGGTGGGCACGGAGGTGTGGGCGGGGTGCGGGGTGGTGTCGAGGGCCAGCAGGGACAGGACGCCGCCGACGGCGGGGACGGCGGCGGCCGCGTCGCGCAGCCGTGCGGCGAGGGTGCCGTCGGCGAGGTCGGCCGCGCCGACGGTGACGCGGACGACGTCGGCGCCGTGTTCGGTGAGGGCGGTGGCGCAGGCCTCGGCCTCGGGGCGGTCGTCGCCTTCGGGGACGGCCAGCAGCCAGGTGCCCGACAGGGCGGGGACGCCTGTGTCGGTGAGCGGCTTCCAGGTGACCCGGTAGTTCCAGGAGTCCATGGTGGAGCGGGTCTGGTGCTGGCGGCGGTAGTGGGACAGCAGCGGCAGCAGTCCGGCCAGCTGGGCCTGCTGGGTGTCGTCGTCGGCGGCGAGGGTGCCGACGAGGGCCTGGAGGTCCTCGCGTTCGACGGCCTCCCAGAAGGCGGCGTCGACGGCGGCGTCGGAGGCGGAGGCGGCGGGCAGCCGTGCGGCGATCCCGTCGCCGCCGTTGACGACGTCCTCGATCCAGTAGCGGCGGCGCTGGAAGGCGTAGGTGGGCAGGTCGACGCGGCGGGCGCCGGTGCCGGCGAAGACCTCTTCCCAGGCGACGTCCAGGCCGTGGGCGTGCGCCTCGGCCAGGGAGGTCACGAAGCGCGGCAGGCCGCCCTCGTCGTGGCGCAGGGTGCCGACGGCGACGGCCTCGCTGCCGCGGGAGTCGAAGGTCTCGGTCATGCCGACGAGGAGCACCGGGTGGGGGCTGACCTCGACGAAGACGCGGTGTCCCGCGATGAGGGCGGTGCCCACGGCCGGCTCGAAGAGGACGGTGTTGCGCAGGTTGCGGTACCAGTAGGCGCCGTCCATGCCGGTGGTGTCGAGGAGTTCGCCGGTCACCGAGGAGTAGACGGGCAGGCGGGCGGGGCGGGGGGTGAGCCCGTCGAGCAGTTCGGCGAGCTCGGCCTCGATGTTCTCGACGTACGCGGAGTGGGAGGCGTAGTCGACGGCGACGCGGCGGGCGCGGACGCCTTCCTGGCGCAGCGCCGTGACGAGCTCGTCGCAGGCGTCGGTCTCGCCGGAGACGACGGTGAGGGTGGGGCCGTTGACGACGGCGACGGACAGGCGGCCGTCCCAGGCGGCGATGCGGGCGGTGGCGTCCTCGGCGGACAGGGCCACGGCGACCATGCCGCCGAGCCCGGAGAGGGCGTTGATGGCCCGGCTGCGCAGGGCGACGACCTTGGCGGCGTCCTCCAGGGACAGCGCGCCGGCCACGCAGGCGGCGGCGATCTCGCCCTGGGAGTGGCCGATGACGGCGCTGGGGGCGACGCCTGCGGACTCCCAGACGGCGGTCAGCGCGACCATCATCGCGAACAGCACGGGCTGGACGACGTCGACCCGCTCCAGGGCCTCGCCGGAGCGCAGCACCTCGGTCAGCGACCAGTCGACGTACGGTTCGAGGGCCTTCTCGCAGTCGGCGATCCGCTCGGCGAACACCGGTGAGGAGTCGAGGAGTTCGACGGCCATGCCGGTCCACTGGGCGCCCTGGCCGGGGTAGACGAAGACAGGTCCGGCGCCGGACCTGGCGGCGGCGGCGCGGACGACGTCGCCGGTGGTCTCGCCGCGGGCCAGGGCGCTCAGCCCGGCGATCATGGCGTCGCGGTCGGGGCCGACGACGACGGCGCGGTGCTCGAAGGCGGCGCGGGTGGTGGCCAGCGAGTAGGCGATGTCGGCGGAGTCGACCTCGGGGTGGGCGGCGGCGAAGGAGCGCAGCCGTTCGGCCTGGCCGCGCAGGGCCTGTTCGGTGCGGCCGGTGACGACCCACGGCATGACCGGGCCGGCGGCGAGGCCGGAGCCTTCGCCGGCGGTGGCGACGCTGTCGTCCTCGTACTGTTCGGCGTGTTCGAGGATGACGTGGGAGTTGGTGCCGCTGACGCCGAAGGAGGAGACGCCGGCCCGGCGCGGGTGGTCGAGCTCCGGCCAGTCGCGGCCCTCGGTGAGCAGGGCGACCGCTCCGGCGTTCCAGTCGACGAGCGGGTTGGGTTCGCGTACGTGCAGGGTGGGCGGCATGACGCCGTGGCGCAGCGACATGACGACCTTGATCAGGCCGGCCAGGCCGGCGGCGCACTGGGTGTGGCCGATGTTGGACTTGACGGAGCCGATGTACAGCGGCTGGTCGGCCGGCCGGTCCTGGCCGTAGGTGTTGATCAGGGCCTGGGCCTCGATGGGGTCGCCGAGGGTGGTGCCGGTGCCGTGCGCCTCGACGAGGTCGACCTGCTGGGCGGAGAGGCGGGCGTCGGCAAGGGCCTGCTGGATGACGCGCTGCTGGGCGGGACCGTTGGGGGCGGTGAGGCCGTTGGAGGCGCCGTCCTGGTTGATGGCGGAGCCGCGCAGCACGGCGAGGACGGGGCGGCCGGCCTTGCGGGCGTCGGAGAGGCGCTCCACGAGCAGCATGCCCAGGCCCTCGCCCCAGCCGGTGCCGTCGGCGTCGGCGGAGAAGGCCTTGCAGCGGCCGTTGGTGGACAGTCCGCGCTGGCGGGAGAACTCGGTGAAGGCTCCGGGGTTGGCCATGATGGTGGCCGCGCCGACCAGTGCCATCGAGCATTCGCCCTTGCGCAGCGCCTGCGCCGCCATGTGCAGGGCGACCAGCGAGGAGGAGCAGGCGGTGTCGATGGTGAGGGCGGGGCCGTTGAAGCCGTAGGTGTAGGCGATGCGGCCGGAGGCGACGCTGGGGGTGTTGCCGATGCCCAGGTAGAGCTCGGTGCCCTCCGGCGGGTGGATGACGGTGCCGCCGTAGCCCTGGAAGGTGGTGCCGACGTAGACGCCGGTCTGGCTGCCGCGCAGGGTCGCCGGGTCGATACCGGCCCGTTCGAAGACCTCCCAGGACGCCTCCAGCAGCAGCCGCTGCTGGGGGTCCATGGAGAGGGCCTCGCGCGGGGAGATCCCGAAGAACTCGGGGTCGAAGTCGGCGATGTCGTAGATGAACCCGCCTTCGAGGGCGTAGTCGCGGTCGGGGTCCTCGGGGGCCTGGAAGAAGACCCCCTCGAAGTTCCAGCCGCGGTCCTCGGGGAACGGGGACAGGGCGTCGACGCCGCCCGTGACGAGGTCCCACAGGGCTTCCGGCGAGTCGAGTCCGCCGGGGAACCGGCAGGCCATCGCGGTGATCGCGAGCGGCTCCTGGTCCCGGCCCTCGACCGAGCGCAGCCGCCCCCGGGTCTCCTGCAGTTCGGCCGTCACGCGCTTGAGGAAGTGACGGAGCTTGTTGTTGTCGTCTTCGGTGGTCATGGTGTGCCTCACCCCTCCCGGGCGATTGAGTTCGGACGGAGCGCCGGTGATCAGGAGATCCCGAACTCGTCGGTGATGAAGGCGAAGATCTCGTCGTCGGTGGCGCTCTCCAGGTCGCGGGCGTCTTCCTGCTGCGCCGTCGCGTGCCCGGGGTGGCCCCATTTCGCCAGTACGTCGTTGAGTCGCATGCCGATGCGCAGCCGGTCGGCCTCGTCGGCGGGGACCGGGCCCAGCAGGGCCTCCAGC
Organism: Streptomyces sp. NPDC058157; assembly: GCF_042884105.1. Classification (NCBI taxonomy): domain Bacteria; kingdom Bacillati; phylum Actinomycetota; class Actinomycetes; order Kitasatosporales; family Streptomycetaceae; genus Streptomyces; species Streptomyces sp. NPDC058157. The sequence continues at coordinate 3,173 of NZ_JBHVUQ010000067.1, read as the reverse complement.
CGGTCGATCTCGGCGAGCAGCGGGGCGATGCCCGCCGGTTCGCCGGGGACGATCTCGGCGCCCAGGTAGGCGGTCAGCTCGGCGGGCGTCGGGTAGTCGAACACCAGCGTCGCGGGCAGCCTCACGCCGGTCGTCGCGGCCAGCCTGTTGCGCAGGTCGACGGCGGTCAGCGAGTCGAACCCGAGCTCCTTGAAGGAGGATTCGGCGCTCACCGCGTCGGCGGAGTCGTGGCCGAGGACCACGGCCGCCTGTCGGCGCACCAGGTCCAGGACCGCCCGGTTGCGGTCGGGTTCGGGCAGGGCGGCCAGGTGCTGCGCGAAGTCGGCGCCCGCGTCGCCGGCGGCGGCCTCGGCCGCACGGCGCACCGGGGTGCGCACCAGCTTGCGCAGCAGCGGCGGCAGTCCGCCGGCGGCGGCCTGGCCGCGCAGGGCGGCGGTGTCCAGGCGGACCGGCAGCAGTTCGGCCTCGCCGGTGGCGAGCGCGAGGTCGAACAGGGCCAGTCCGGTCTCGTCGGACAGGCCGAGGATGCCGCCGCTCTGCATGCGGCGCCGGTCGGCCTCGTCGAGGTGTCCGGTCATGCCGCTGGCCTGGGCCCAGAAGCCCCATGCCAGCGAGGTCGCGGCGAGGCCGTGCCCGCGGCGGCGGCGGGCGAGGGCGTCGAGGAAGGCGTTGGCGGCGGCGTAGTTGGCCTGTCCGGAGCCGCCGAGCACGCCCGTGGCGGAGGAGAACAGCACGAACGCGGCGAGGTCGTGGTCGCGGGTGAGTTCGTCGAGGTGGACGGCGGCGTCTGCCTTGGGCCGCAGGACGGCGGCGAGCCGGTCGGGGGTCAGGGACTCCACGACGCCGTCGTCGAGGACGCCCGCGGCGTGGACGACGCCGGTCAGCGGCCGGGGCGTCGCGGCGAGGAGCCGGGCCAGCTCGTCGCGGTCGGCGGTGTCGCAGGCGGCGACGGTGACCTCGGCGCCGGCCTCGGCCAGTTCGGCCCGCAGGGCGTCGGCGCCCGCCGCGGCGGGGCCGCTGCGGCTGACGAGCAGCAGGTGGCGCACACCGTGGGCGGTGACCAGGTGGCGGGCGAGGAGCCCGCCCAGCACGCCGGTGCCGCCGGTGATCAGGACGGTGCCCTCGGGATCGAAGGCGGGGCCGGCCGCGTCCTCGGCGGGTGCGGCCGCCCGGACCAGGCGCGGAACGGTGACGTTCCCGTCGCGGACCGCGAGCTGCGGTTCGCCGGTGGCCAGGGCTGCGGGCAGGGCCCGCCAGGAGGCGTCGGAGCCGTCGACGTCGGCCAGGACGAACCGGCCGGGCGCCTCGGACTGTGCGGAGCGCAGCAGGCCCCACACGGCGGCGGCGGCCGGGTCGGCGGCGGCGCCGGCGGCGGTCGCGCCGACGGTGACCACGGCGAGCGGGACGTCTGCGGGCGCGTCCGCGGACAGCCACCGCTGTACGTCGGCCAGTGCGCGGCGGGTCGCGGCGTGGGCGCGCTCCGCGGGGCCGCCCGTGCCGGCGGTCCCGGCGGCGGCGAGGAGCACCAGGTCGGGGGCGGCGGCGCCGGCCTCGAGCGCCGCCGTCAGCTCGGCGGGGTCCGCGTGGTGTGCCGCCCGCACTCCGGCCGCGGCGAGGGCGTCGCCGAGGTCCGGGGAGCCGATGACGGCGAGCCGCTGGACGGCCGGGGCGGCGGCGGGCGCGTCGGCCCACTCCACCCGGAAGAGGGAGTCGCCGTGGGCCCGTCCGGCGTTGCGCAGTTGCTCGGGGGCGATCGGCAGCATCGTCAGGGACTCCACCGTGGCCACCGGGGCGCCGGTGGCGTCGGCGACCGCGAAGGCGATGCCGTTGCGACCGGTGTGGGAGAGCCGGACGCGCAGGGCGCCGGCGCCCGCGGCGTGCAGGGTGACGCCGCGCCAGGCGAACGGCAGCCGCGGCTTGCCCTGGTCCTCGTCGGCGATGGCGCCGTCGAGGAAGGTGCCGAGGCCCATCGCCTGGAGGGCGGAGTCGAGCAGGCCGGGGTGGACGCCGAAGGCGGCCGCGTCGGCGCGCGCCTCGGCGGGCAGCTCGACCTCGGCGTAGATCTCCTGGCCGAGCTGCCAGGCGGCCCGCAGGCCCTGGAAGGACGGCCCGTAGCCGAAGCCCTGGCGGGCGGCCTCCTCGTAGACGCCGTCGAGCGGCAGTTCCCGGGCACCGCGCGGCGGCCAGACGGACAGGTCGACGGGACGGTGGGTGCCGGTCTCGGCGGGGGCCAGGACGCCGGTGGCGTGGCGGCTCCACTCGGCGTCGGGGTCGCCGGCCGGCCGCGAGTGCACGGAGAGGGTCCGTCGTCCGGTGTCGTCGGCGGCGCCGACGGCCACCTGGATCTGGCGTCCGCCCAGCTCGGGCAGGAGGAGCGGCGCCTGGAGGGTGAGCTCCTCGACGCGGCCGCAGCCGACCTGGTCGCCGGCGCGGACCGCGAGTTCCACGAAGGCCGTGCCGGGGAAGATGACGGTTCCGACGACTGCGTGGTCGCCGAGCCAGGGGTGCGAGTCGACGGACAGGCGGCCGGTGAACAGGAATCCGTCCGTGTCGGCCAGCTCCACGGCGGCTCCCAGCAGCGGGTGCTCGGCCGCACCGAGGCCGGCGGAGCCGATGTCGCCGAGGGGGGTGCGCGGTACCTCGAGCCAGTAGCGGCGGTGCTGGAAGGCGTAGGTGGGCAGGTCGGTGCGCTGGGCGCCGGTGCCGTCGAAGACCGCCGTCCAGTCGACGGTGGCACCGTTGACCCAGGCCTCGGCGAGCGAGGTGAACAGGCGGCGCAGGTCACCTTCGTCACGCCGCAGCGAACCGAGCGCGAGGGCGTCCATCTCCGCGAGGCCGACGGCGAGCACCGGGTGCGGGCTCGACTCGATGAACAGGCGGTGCCCGTCGGCGAGAGCTGCGTTCACGGCCTGCTCGAACAGGACGGGGTTGCGCAGGTTCCGGTACCAGTAACCGCCGTCCAGCTCCGTACCGTCCAGCAGCTCACCCGTGAGAGTGGAGTACATGGGTACGGAAGACTGGCGGGGGTTCAGACCGGACAGCAGGTCGGCCAGTTCGGCTTCGAGCTTCTCCACGTGCGCACAGTGCGAGGCGTACTCCACCGCGACCCGGCGGGCCCGGATCCCCTCGGCTTCGAGGGTGGCGACGAGTTCCTCGCAGGCGTCCGCGTCGCC
>NZ_JBHVUQ010000066.1:0-39151 GCF_042884105.1 Streptomyces sp. NPDC058157 | reverse complement strand
CGCCAAACCACTCCGACACCGCACAGAGCGCCGAACATCGAAGCCCGCCCCGGACGACACCCCACCCCGGCACCGACCCCGGCCACCCCCCGACCCCGCCAACCGTCCAGCCAGGGCAGAGCCCCCGCCCCGTAGCCGCCCGGCCAGGGCAGCGGCCCCGGCGTAGAATCGGCGCATTGTGTCTGAGTCCCTGAACCCCCAGCCCAGCCTCCCCGACGCCGCGCCGGAGGCAGCCGCACCGACGGAAGGCGGCGGCTACGTGCCGCCCAAGTGGCGGACCGAGCCCCGGTTCCCCGACGGCCCCGCGCCCGACCCCGCCGGCTCGCACCACGAGCGCCGCATCCGCAGCTTCCAGCCGCGCCGCAGCCGGGTCACCACCGGCCAGGGCGAGGCGCTCAAGCGCCTCTGGGGCACCTGGGGCCTGGACATCGACGGCCGCGAGGTCCTCGACCTCGACCGCCTCTTCGACGGCCTCCCCGTAGTCCTCGAGATCGGCTTCGGCATGGGCGAGGCCACCGCCCAGATGGCCGCCGCCGACCCCACCACCGGCATCCTCGCCGCCGACGTCCACACCCCCGGCCAGGGCAACCTCCTCGCCCTCGCCGAGCGCGGCGGGATGACCAACGTCCGCGTGGCGAACGGCGACGCCATCATCCTGCTCCGCGAGATGCTGCCGCCCGCCTCCCTCGCGGGGCTGCGCGTGTACTTCCCGGACCCGTGGCCCAAGGCCCGCCACCACAAGCGCCGCCTGATCCAGCCGGAGTTCCTCGACCTGGCCGCCACCCGCCTGGCACCCGGCGCACTCCTGCACTGCGCGACCGACTGGGAGCCGTACGCCGAGCAGATGCTCGAAGTCCTCACCGCGCACCCCGGGTTCGAGAACACCCAGGCCGACGGCGGCTACGCCCCGCGCCCGGAGTTCCGCCCGCTCACCCGCTTCGAGGGCCAGGGCCTCGACAAGGGGCACGTCGTGCACGACCTCCTCTTCACTCGTACCGCCACTCGCACAGAACCCAACGCAGAGCCCAAGAACCGATAAACGTCACTCCGGGTGTCCGAGCGGCTCGGTAGGGTCATCATGTGCTCCGAGCGCTCTGGCTCTCCCGTGTGCTCGCACGCCCGTCGGGCACGGCCCGCGCGTGCGTGCTCGTCGTCGTGCTCGGCGCGACCGGGGTCGCGATCCTCGAACTCGTGCGGGAGCAGACCGGTACGGCCGGCTTCCTCGTAGGCCTCGGCCTGGCCCTGCTGCCGGTGCCGCCGCTGATGGCGGCGTTCCGGTGGCTGGGCCGGGCGGCCCCCGGCCCCTGGCGGCAGCTGCTGTTCTGCTTCGGCTGGGGGGCCTGCACCGCGGCGCTGATCGCGATACTGGCCAACAGCTTCGCCACGGAGTGGATGGCCGAGGCCGCCGACCCCTCGGCGGCCGACCTCCTCGGTTCGGTGGCGGTGGCTCCCGTCGTGGAGGAGTGCGCGAAGGCGGCGGCCCTGTTCGCCGTGTTCGCCTTCCGAAGACCGCCGTTCGCCGGCGCGGCCGACGGTTTCGTGTTCGCCGGGTTCACGGCGACCGGCTTCGCCTTCACCGAGAACGTCCTCTACCTGGGCAACGCCTTCGAGGAGGACCTGGCCAAGGGCGCGGGCGCCCTGGACTCGGTGACCGCGGCGACCTTCTTCGTCCGGGTCGTGCTCTCCCCCTTCGCACACCCGCTGTTCACCGTGCTCACGGGCCTCGGCTTCGGCATGGCCGCGTTCGGCGCCCGCCGCGCCCGCAGGACCGGGCTCCCGCTGCTCGGCCTCGCCCTGGCCATGGCGGCGCACGCGGTGTGGAACGGCTCGTCCCACGTGGGGAGGTACGGGTTCTACTGGGTCTACGGCTGCGTGATGGTCCCGGTGTTCGGGCTGCTGCTGTGGCTCGCGGTGCGGATGCGGCGCCGGCGCCTTCGGGTCATCGCCGCCGAGCTGTCGGTGTACGCGGCCGCGGGCTGGATCGGCCCGGCGGAGGTGCCCGCGCTGGCTTCGATGCCGGCCCGCTCCCTGGCCCGGGCCCTGGCCCGCACCACCGGGGGCCGTCCCGCCGCCCGGGCGGTGTCCCGTTACGCGGCGGACGCCGCCGCCCTGGCCCTGCTGCGCCGCCAGGCCCGGCACGCCGGCCCGGACGGCTACCCCGGCTTCGCCGAGCGGGAGCGGGAGCTGCTGCGCCGGCTGTGGCTGCGCCGGGCGACGGCCGCGCCGGCCCTGGCCCGGGCGGCGGTACTGGAGGAACTGCTGCCGCCGCGCTCCGGCCCGCCGGCCCCGGCCCACGCCCGCCACGCGCGGCGGGCGGTCCCGGTGGCCGTACCGGCCCCGAGGCGGGCGGAACTGTCCGCGTCCCCGGTGTGACCCCGGGGGCCGGGCTCAGACGTCGAGGCCGCGGGCGGTCAGCCAGCTCAGCGGGTCGACCGTCGCGCCGCCCTTGCGGACCTCGAGGTGCAGGTGGGCGCCGGTGACGTTGCCGGTGGCGCCGACCCGGCCGATGGTGTCGCCCGCGCCGACCGCGCCGGAGGTCACCGCCATCGAGGACAGGTGGCAGTACCAGATCTCGGTACCGTCCTGGAGCCGGAGCACGATCCGGTAGCCGTAGGCGCCCGACCAGCCCGCCGAGACGACCGTGCCGCCGCCGACGGCCTTGACCGGGGTCCCGGTCGGCGCGGCGAAGTCGAGGCCGGTGTGGTGGCCGGAGGACCACATGGAGCCGGAGTCCCCGTAGTGCGAGGTGAGGGTGTAGGAGGAGGTCGGCAGGGACCAGCCGCCGGAGGCCTTCACCGAGGAGCCCCCGCCCGAGCCCGAGCCCGCGTCCGCCGCCGTCTTGGTCTCGGCCTGCGCGGCGGCGGCCTGGTCGGCGGCCGCCTTCTCCGCGGCGGCCTTCTCGGCGGCCGCGCGGGCCGCCTCGGCCTCCTGGTCGGCCGCTTCCTTCTTGCTGCGGGCCTCCTGCGCGGCGCTCTCGCGCGCGACCCGCTCGGCTTCCGCCCGGGCCTGGGACTCGGCGGCGTCCTGCTGGGACTCGGCCTGCTGGAGGATGCGGTGGCGCAGCGCCTCGCCCGCGTCCCCGTGGGCCTGGGTCCGGACGTCCTGCTCCCCGTCGGCCTGCCGGGGCACGGTCACGGAGTCGGCCTGGGCGGCGGCCCCGGCGCCGTGGTCCCCGCCGCCGAGCAGGTCCGGGAGGGAGGGCACGGATATCGCGACCTGGGGGCGGTCCTGCGCGGTGGCGATGCCGCCCGCGCCGACCGCCGCGATCACGCCGACACCGAGGACAGTCGAGCTGCGGGCGAGGCCGCCGCGCGGCTTGAGGACCCGGTGCTTGCCGCGGAGCGGACGGGCTGAGTCCTCCGTGGGATTCCACTCGCCCCAGGCACCCGCGCCGGGCGTCTCCTGGAATTCGATGCCTTCGGGGGCAGGCGAGTTGGAGGCCACGGGGGCACGCTCCTCAGGGACGAGAACGCACACGGGTGCCGTCGTGCCGACGGCTGGACGACCGCGCTGCGTTATCAAACGGTAATAGACGCAGGGGAGTGATTCCAAGCTGGCTCGAATGATCGTTAACGCCAATCGGCCACCCCCCGAACAGCTTTGGCCACCACATAAGCCACTTACCGCAACAATGACTACAAAAAGGAAGTCACTCCCCCATCACTCCAGCCACAACAGCCAGATGACTGTCCGTCAACCACCTTGCGCAGAGCCCTTCATGGGCTACGCACCGTGACCTTCCCCGTCCTCGCGGGGGACCACCGGGACCGTCCGCCTCCGCTCCGGCTGCCCCTCCTCCGCCCGCCCCACCGCCAGCAGGGCCATGTCGTCGGTCGCCCCGCCGCCCGTGTGCCGGCGCACGTCGCTGCTGAGCGCGCTCAGCACCTCGTCCGGCCCGGGGAAGACCCGCCCCCGCAGCCGGACCGCCGGATCGTAGAAGGCCCCCGTCCGGTCCCGCGCCTCGGTCAGCCCGTCCGTGAACAGGAGCAGCGTGCTGCCGGGCGGGAACGGCCACTCCCCGGCCGTGTCGGGCCGGCCCTCGGCCAGCTCCCCCAGGCCCAGCGGCAGCGCCGGCTCGGCCGGGGCCAGCACGGCCAGGCCCCCGTCCGCGTACAGCAGCAGCGGCTCGGGGTGCCCTCGGTTGACCAGCCGCAGCAGTCCGGCACCGGCCGGGATCTCCCCGAGCACGCAGGTGGTGAACCCCTCCACCGCGTCCAGGCCGTCCCGCCGGGTGCCCTCGCGCGCCAGCGCCCGTTCCAGCCGCTGCGCGAGCCCCTCCAGGGTCGGCTCGGTCTCCGCCGCCTCCCGGAAGGCCCCCAGCACCACCGCGACGGCCTCCACCGCGCCCAGCCCCTTGCCCCGCACGTCACCCACCGCGAGCCGGACCCCGTACGGGGTGTCCTGGACGGCGTAGAGGTCCCCGCCGATGAAGGCGTCGGCCTGCGCGGCCTCGTACCGTGCGGCGACGTGCAGCCCGCCGATCCGCTCGGCCGGGGTCGGCAGCACGGCCCGCTGGGCGGCCTCGGCGATCCCGCGCGCGGAGGCGAGCCGCTCCCCGCTGCGCCGGACCACCCGGTTGATCAGCAGGGCCAGCCCGGAGACGGTCAGGACGGTCACCAGCTCGGTCAGCGCCTCCGCCTGCCAGCTGGTGCCGTTGTAGAGGTGCAGGCCCACGACCGCCGCCGAGGAGGCGATCCCGGTCAGGGCGGTCGCCCCGAGGCTGAACAGCGGGGCCGCGATCAGCGGGGCGGCGGAGAAGAACGGGGAGCCCGTGAACCGGGGCGGGGTCGCGAGGTCGAAGACCAGACCGAGGAGGATCAGCAGGAACGGCAGGACCCGCACCACCCGCCGGGCGGCACCGTCCGCGTTCCCACCGTTTCCCTGCCGGCCCAGCCCCACGCCGCTCTCCTGCCGCCCGGAAGCCCCGCCCCTCCAGGCTGGCCGCCCGGGCCCCGCCCGGCGACCGGACCGGCCCGGTCGGGTGACGGCGGATACGACGAAGGCCCGGATCCATGGGATCCGGGCCTTGGCCTTGAGTAGCGGGGACAGGATTTGAACCTGCGACCTCTGGGTTATGAGCCCAGCGAGCTACCGAGCTGCTCCACCCCGCGTCGGTGAATCCAACTCTACGGCATCCGGGGGACGCCTCACGCCAATTAACCCGCCGCAGCCCCTCCGGAACGGCATCACCGCAGGTCAGAGCCCTGAAACGAGCTCGTGCCCGCGCCCGGGCGATCCCGGGCACGGGCACGTTCAGCGGGGTTCAGCGCGGGTCAGGACCCCATGTCGCTCTTGGCGAGCCCCTTGTCCGCCGCCCTGAACGGAGTCCCGGCGGGCAGCACGTCGACGGTGTTCACCCGGCGCCACTCCCTGAGGGCTCCGGAGGGCAGCGGGCCGCAGTCCGCATTGCCCATCGGCGCGTTGCCACGGCACTGGAGCTCGTACGTCTCCCCCGTCGCGGTCTGCACCTTGAAGTTGAGGTTCGGGCCCTGCGCCGAAATCGAGGCGGAGCAGACGGTGGCAGGAACCGGGTAACCCGGGTTCACCGCGGAATTGGTGAGGTCCTGACGCTGGTAGTCGCCCGTCGTGGGACTGTGCCGGTGGCCGCCGTACGCGATGCCCCTGATCAGGAAGATGCTGAACTCCTCCGTTCCGTTGGGAAGGACGGAGTCGATGTCGTTGCCACAGCCGCTGGCACCAGTGGCGCCGGTCGCACCCGTGGCACCGGTCGCACCCGTGGCACCGGTCGCGCCCGTGGCGCCGGTCGCACCCGTCGCCCCCGTCGCCCCCGTCGCCCCCGTGGGCCCGGTCGGCCCCGTCGGGCCGGTGTCGCCCTTCGGTCCCTTCGGACCCCGCGGGCCCCGCGGTCCGCGCTTGCAGTCGTCGTCGTGGCCGCCGCCGCCCGCGACCTCACGGGCGGCCGCGGCGCGGTCCCCGTCGTCGTCGTGGTCGCGGTCGTGCTCCTTGCACCGGTCGCCGCCGGCCACGCCCGCCGACACCGCCGGCAGCGTGCTCGTGCCGTACGCCAGCGCCGGGGTGGCGAGGCCCAGCACCACGACGGCCAGCGATGCCACCGCGCCACCTGCGAGATACCGGCCCTGCCGGGGGAGGGGGCCGAGACGGAGAGCGGTCCTCTTCTCAGGACTCATGCGTGTTGCTCCTTGTGGAACCGAAGTGATGGGCCCGGAAGCGCCTGATTGAGCCTCCTTTCACATGATCTGATCGGTATGTCCACGCTCAGCGGCAGGCGCGCGGCACCGTCAGCGCGATGGCCCATCAGGAATGGACCGAAGGGGTGCTCCTCCGGCGTGGCGTCCCCGCGAACGACCCGTCAGGTTCCGGCCAGTCCCGGCCCACGACGCACGAAGCGCCCCTCCGGTCGGAACCGGAGGGGCGCTTCGGAGCAGGACGGAGGGGATGCCCCCGTCTGCGGGAGGTAGGCCATGTCGGACTCGAACCGACAACCAACGGATTAAAAGTCCGCTGCTCTGCCAATTGAGCTAATGGCCCTCCATGTGCTCACCCCAGAGCATAGCCGCAGAGGGGCTGCTGGCCGATCGGGTATCGCCGGGTGTGGCCCCGGCGGTTTCCCGCCACGGGGTGCGGGTGGGGTGAAAGCGGCCGGAAAAGGGCTCGGCCCCCACCGCACCGGGGTGCTGTGGGGGCCGATTCCGCGTCAGGGGGCGCTCAGGCGTCAGCCGTTGCGCTTCCAGCGGGGCTTGTCGTCGCGGCGGGCGCCGAAGCCGTTGCCGCCGGAGGGGCGGTCGTCGCGGCGGAAGCCACCACGGTCACCGCGGTCGTCACGGTTGAAGCCACCCGAGGGGCGGTCGTCGCGGCGGAAGCCACCCGACGGACGGTCGTCGCGGCGGAAGCCACCACGGTCACCGCGGTCGTCACGGTTGAAGCCACCCGACGGACGGTCGTCCCGACGGAAACCACCCGAGGGGCGGTCGTCGCGGCGGAAGCCGCCCGACGGACGGTCGTCACGGCGGTCGTCGCGGCGGAAGCCACCACGGTCACCGCGGTCGCCACGGTCGTCGCGGCGGTTGTCGCGGCGCTCGAAGTTGCCCCGGTCGTCGCGGCGGTTGTCGCGCTGCTCCTGGGCGGCGGCCTGCGCGGCCTGCTCGGCCACGGCGGCGGCCAGCTCGGCCTCGGCGGCCTCGACGACCTCGGCGACGGCGGCCTCCGGGTCCTCACCGCGCTCGCGGGCGGAGCGGGCGACGAGGCGGTCGGCCTCCTCGCGCAGCTCGGCGGCGCGACGGGTCGCGCGCTCCAGCTGCTTGGTCAGGTCGGCGACCTCGCGCTCGGCCTGCTTGGCGGCGTTGTTCGCGGAGTCGGCCTGGACCTCGGTGAGCGAGCGCGCACCGGTGATCTCGGCGACCTCCGGGTCGAAGGCGCCGGCCCCGCCGACGATGTGGCGCGAGGCGTCGACGCCCGCGTCCTCCATCAGGCGGAAGATCTGACGGCGCTGGTGCGGCAGGGCGAGGGAGACCACGACGCCCGACTTGCCGGCGCGGGCGGTGCGGCCCGAGCGGTGCAGGTAGTCCTTGTGGTCGCCGGCCGGGTCCACGTTGAGGACCAGGTCGATGCCGTCGACGTGGATGCCGCGGGCGGCGACGTCGGTGGCGACGAGCGCGTTGACGTAGCCGTCCTTGAAGTCGGCGAGGACGCGGGTACGGGCGCCCTGCGTCATGCCGCCGTGCAGCGCGTCGGCCTTCACGCCGGCCTCGACGAGCTGCTCGGCGATGCGGTCGGCGCCCAGCTGGGTGCGGACGAAGATGATGGTGCGGCCCTTGCGGGCGGCGATGGCGGCCGTGACCGGGGCCTTGTCCTTCGGCTTCACGACGAGGACGTGGTGGGTCATGGTCGTGACGTTGCCCTGGGCGCTGTCGACCTCGTGGCTGACCGGGTTCGACAGGTAGCGCTTGACCAGGGTGCCGATCTCGTTCTCCATGGTGGCGGAGAAGAGCATGCGCTGGCCGCCGGCCGGGACCTGGTCGAGCAGCTCGGTGACCTCGGGCAGGAAGCCCAGGTCGGACATCTGGTCGGCCTCGTCGAGGACCGCGACCTCGACGCTCTCCAGGGAGCAGGCGCCGCGGTTGATGATGTCGCGCAGGCGGCCGGGGGTGGCGACGAGGATGTCGACACCGCGCTCCAGGGCGTAGATCTGGTTGCCCATGGAGGTACCGCCGCAGACGACCTTCATCTTCAGGCCGAGGACGTCGCCGTACGGCTGGAGGGCGTCCGCGACCTGCATGGCGAGCTCGCGGGTCGGGGTGAGGATGACGGCGCGGGGCTTCTTCTTCTCCGTGTAGCCGTCGGCCAGGCGGGCCAGGGTCGGCAGACCGAAGGAGAGGGTCTTGCCGGAGCCGGTGCGGCCGCGGCCGAGGATGTCCTTGCCGGCCAGGGCGTCCGGGATGGTGGCGGCCTGGATCGGGAACGGGGTGGTGACGCCGTTCTGCGCGAGCTTGCGCACGACGCCCTCGGGCAGACCGAGGTCCGCGAAGGTGATCGTGGGCTCGGCGTCGGCGTCGGCGTCGGCGTCCTCGTCGGAGTCGGCGGCGACGTCGGCATCGGCCGTCACGTCGGCCTCGAGCGCCTCGATGATCTCGTTCGCCTCCGCGGCCTCCATGGCCTCGGTGACCACAAGGGCTTCTACGGCGTCGACGATCTCGGTGGAGTCGTTCTCGGGCATGACGGAACGGTCAGAACTGGAAATGGACATGCGAAATGCGAAACCTTCCGGAGTCTCGGCACGCGCCCAAACTCCGTGAATCGCAAATCGACCGCCTCAATGCGGTCAGCCACGGCTAGGGAGAGTACGCGCCACACGGCGCTCTTCGGATTCGGCGCCGGGCAATGGGATCAAACGATCTATAACCATACGCACCCTCCCGGGGGTCTGGCAAGTCGTTCCTGCGGAACCCCCTCCGATCGGGGTCGCGAAACCCCCGCTCCCCCGCCCTCAGGCCACGCTCGGCCCAGGTGAGGCCGGGGGCGGCTCGCTCGGAGTGGGTTGCGTCACAGGGGGCGTGGTCTCCCCTCCGCCGGGCGTGGATCCCCCGGACCCGGAACCCCCGGATCCGCCCGACCCGGACCCGCCGGCCCCACCGGCCCCGCCCGCACCACCCGCACCACCCGACCCCGACCCGGACCCACCGGCTCCCGACCCCGACCCGGATCCCGACCCGGAACCACCCGCGCCGGATCCCGAACCCGACCCCGACCCGGAACCGCCCCCGGACGGCGCCTGGCCCCCCTGCCCGCCGGCCCCGCCCCCGGGACCGGCCGACGGCGAGGGCTGGCCCGGCCTGCCCGCGGGCGCGCCGGGGGTCGGCGAGGCCCCGGTCGCCCCGGAGGCCTTCCCGGGCTCGCCGGACTTCCCGTCCTGCGGGGTGCCGTCCTTCACCCCGTGCCCGTTGCCGTGGATCCCGGAGCCGTGCCCGGCGCCCGCGGCCGCGCCCGCCCCGCCGGCGCCCTTGCCGCCCACCGAGGCGGCCGGCCCCGGCTTCGCGGCGTCCTCGCCGACGCTCATGCAGCCCGCGGTCGCCGCGACCGCGAGGGCGGAGACGGCCAGTCTGAGGGTGGTGGAAAGCGAAGCGGGCAACGGGCGCACGGGGGCACCTCCGGGGCGCGGGACGGGGTCCGCGGTGAGCGGGTCAATGAGCCCAACTCCCTTTACCCCGTAAGAGACACGCCCCTTGCGCGAGTAAGCCGGACGGCGCGGGCGGACCGGACCGGCCGGCGCGCCGGGTCAGGCGAACAGCTGCCGCGCCACCTGCGAGCCCAGCGTCACGGCGCCCAGGCCGACGAGCACCGACGCCGCCACGTTGGCCGCGGCCAGGAACCTCCAGCCGCGCTCGGCCAGCCGCAGCGTCTCGTACGAGAACGTCGAGTACGTGCTCAGCGCCCCGCACAGCCCCGTCCCCAGCAGCAGCGCCGTCCGCGAGGACCCGGCGCCGGCCAGGAGCGCCCCGCTCAGCACCCCCAGCACCAGGCAGGCGCCCGCGTTGACCACGAAGGTCCCCCACGGGAAGACGGAGTCGTGCCGCGCCTGCACGAACCGGTCGGTCAGGTACCGCAGCGGCGCCCCGACGACCGCGCCCGCCACCACCAGCAGCCAGTTCACCCGGCCCCCCGCCCGCGCAACGCCAGCCGGGTCAGCGACGCCGCCGCCCACACCGCGCCCAGCGCGCCCACGAGGGTCAGCCCGGCGTACGCCAGCGCGAGCCCGGCCCGGCCCGCGTCCAGGAGCCGCGAGAAGTCCATCGCGTAGGTGGAGAACGTGGTGAACCCGCCGAGCACCCCGGTGCCGGCGAAGGGCCGCAGCAGCGGGTGCGGGGAACGCCGGCCGGCCTCGCTGATCAGCGCCATCAGCACGCCGATCAGCGCGCAGCCGGCCACGTTGGTCCAGAAGGTCGCCCACGGGAAGCCGTCGGCCGCGGCCGGCCACAGCAGCCCCACCGCGTAGCGGGCGCACGCCCCGAGGGCCCCGCCGACGGCCACCGCCGCGAGCACGCGGCCCTGGGGTTCGGCGCGCTGGGCCGGGACGTGGAGGTCGACGTCCGGGTCGATCGCCTCCGCCCCCGGCACGGGCCGGGTCACCCGTATCCCAGGGCGTGCAGGCGTTCGTCGTCGATGCCGAAGTGGTGGGCGATCTCGTGGACCACCGTCACCTCCGTCTCGGCGACCACGGCCTCCCGGTCCTCGCACATCCGCAGGGTGGGGTTGCGGTAGATCGTGATGCGGTCGGGGAGCACGCCGGCGTACCACTCGCCGCGCTCCGTGAGCGGGGTCCCCTCGTACAGGCCGAGCAGGTCGGGATCGCCGGCCGGCGGTTCGTCCTCGACGAAGACCGCCACGTTGTCCATCAGCCGCGTCAGCTCCGGGGGGATCCGGTCCAGGGCCTCTGCGACGAGCTCCTCGAACTCCTCGCGCGTCATCTCCAGCACCCGGCCATTGTCGCCCCCGCGCAGGCCGTTCCCCCTGCCGGGCGGAAACCGTTTTGGCGATACCTCCTCCGATCCCATATGCTTCTCACGTCCCCGACGCGCTGGAAAGTGCCCGGCGGGCCTTTAGCCCTCATCGTCTAGTGGCCCAGGACGCCGCCCTTTCAAGGCGGTAGCACGGGTTCGAATCCCGTTGGGGGTACGCAACACCTGTGCAAGACTTGTTCTTGCACACACCAGGTCCTGTGGAGCAGTTGGTTAGCTCGCCACCCTGTCAAGGTGGAGGTCGCGGGTTCAAGTCCCGTCAGGATCGCTGAGGCCGGAAACGGTCTCGTGGCTGGGTAGCTCAGTTGGTACGAGCGATCGCCTGAAAAGCGATAGGTCGCCGGTTCGACCCCGGCCCCAGCCACAAAAGGAAGGCCCCGTCTCCGGACGGGGCCTTCCGCGTTTCACTCCTCCTCCTCCACCGCCGCCTGCTCGCGGGCCGCCCGCCGCCAGCGCAGCAGGCCGAAGGCCAGCGCCCCGGCGGCGACCAGAGCGAGCAGCGCCCAGTCCGGTACGGCGTCCGCGACGGCGCCCACCTTCTCCTCGACCGCGTACGAGTCGTCCACGTCCAGCAGCCCCGGCAGCGCACTCGCCCCGTCGTAGACCAGGAACAGGGCGCCCAGGGTGATGAAGAACAGCCCGGACAGCAGCGAGGTCGTGTGCAGTTCGAGCCTGCCGACCCGCAGCGCGCGGCCGCGCAGCCAGCGCCGCCGGCCCAGGTCGAAGCGGTCCCAGAGCAGGGCCAGCACGAACAGCGGAACGGCCATGCCCAGCGCGTACACGGCCAGCAGCAGGCCGCCGTAGACCGGGCTGCCGCTGACCGCCGCCACCGTCAGCACGCTGCCCAGGATCGGGCCCGCGCAGAAGCCGGCCAGTCCGTAGACGGCGCCGAGCGCGTACACCGACAGGGCGGTGGTCGGGCGGATCCGCCCCGAGAGCTCGGAGAGCCGCTTCGGGGCGAAGCCGAGGCCGAGGATCTGGGCCAGGCCCAGGGCGATGATCAGCCAGCCGCCGGCCAGGACGAGCTGGTCGCGGTGGGAGTGGAAGAACCGGCCTGCGAACGAGCCGGCCGCCCCGAGCGGGACGAGGGTGGTGGCGAGGCCCGCGTAAAAGATGCCGGTGCGGGCGAGCAGCCGGGAGCGGGAGTCGATCGAGTAGGCGAAGAAGGCGGGCAGGAGCAGCGCGCTGCACGGGCTGAGCAGGGCGAGGAGGCCGCCGAGGAGGGCGGCCGCGTACCCGATGCCGCCGCTCAACGCCCGGCCTTCGCCTGCGCCTGGGCCCGGGTGATGGCCGCGGTGAAGGCGTCGAGGGGCTGGGCACCCGCGATGGGCTGCCCGTTGACGAGGAAGGAGGGGGTGGACTGGACGCCGATGCGGTAGCCCTCCTCCCGGTCGCGGCGCAGGGCGGCGGCGGCCTGCTCGCCGCCCATGTCGGCCTTGAAGCGGTCCAGGTCGGGGACGCCGGCCTCGCGGGCCAGCTCGACCAGCCGGTCCTCGCCGAAGCCCTTGGCCTTGGCGCCCTCGGCGTAGGCGGCGGCGTGGAAGGCGGTGAAGCGGTCCTGCTGCCCGGCGGCCCAGGCGGCCTTGGCGGCGGCCTCGGACTCGGCGCCGAAGATGGGGAAGTTGCGCCACTCGATGCGCAGGGTGCCGTCGGCGACGTACTTCTTGACCAGTTCGGGCTCGGTGTCCCGGGCGAACTTGGCGCAGTAGCCGCACTTGAAGTCGGAGTACTCGATGAGGACGACGGGCGCGTCGGTGCGGCCCACGGCGAGCTTGTCGCCGGCTTCGCGGCGGGCGAGCGCCTTCAGCTCGGCGAAGGCGTCGGGCTCGTCGGAGTCGGAGGCAGAGGCGGAGGCGGAGGCGGAGGGGCTGGCGCCGGCACTGGCGGCCGGGCGGTGCGCCCCGCCCTTGGGCGCGGTGGCCTGCCAGGAGACGAGGCCGAGGGTGATCGCCGCGACGGCGACCCCGGCGGCGTACAGCAGGGGCTTGCGGGAGGACGTGCGGGAGGTGGGCATACGGGTGCTCCAGAGCGGGACGTACGGGGGAACCGGCGGACCGGCTCCCCTACACCCGCATCACGTTCAGCTCCACCGGCCCCGGCGCCCGCCGGTCGGGCCCGCGCACGGGCACCCGTACGCACTCGGCCCGGTACGGCCGCACCCCCTCGGGCACGGCCCGCGCCACGAGGAGGGACCCGTGCTCGTGCCCGGCCCGGGCCGGCACGGCGGGCTCGGTCCCGGCCCCACCGGACCCGGGCGCACAGACGGGCCCCCGCCCCGGCCCGGTGTCCGTGAACACCACCGGGGCCGGGGCCGGGGCCGCGGAGGCCGCGTGCACAGCGGCCGTCGCCGTGGCGGGGACCTGGTCCGCCGTCCCCCGTCCCGGCCCGGCCAGGGCCAGGACAAGGGCGAGGACCCCCAGGACCAGCGCGAACACGGCGGCGGCCGACGGGCGGGGGCGGCGGAGGCAGGACAAGGGTGGGCTGCCTCTCACTCGCCGAACTGGGGGACTCGTCCCGAAATGGTACGGGGAGGGGCACAAATGCGTTCGCCACCCGCCGGGCGCAGGTGAGATCCTCGATCAGGTATGTCTACTTCCTTCACCGCCCTGCAGACGCTCCTCGGTGAGATCTCCCTCCGGGACGCGCACCGCCTCGGCCGCCGCCTCGAGGGCGCCCGCCGCATCCGCAAGCCCGAGGCCAAGCAGGCCGTGCTCGACGAGATCGCCGCGGAGGCCGAGAAGGCCGCCGCGCGACTGGCCGGCCGCGCCTCGCGCATGCCGGAGGTCACGTATCCCGAGAACCTTCCCGTCAGCCAGAAGAAGGACGAGATCGCCGAGGCGATACGCGACCACCAGGTCGTGATCGTCGCGGGCGAGACCGGCTCCGGTAAGACCACGCAGATCCCCAAGATCTGCATGGAGCTGGGACGCGGCGTCCGGGGCATGATCGGGCACACCCAGCCCCGCCGGATCGCCGCCCGCACGGTCGCGGAGCGCATCGCCGAGGAGCTGAAGTCCGAGATCGGGCAGACGGTCGGCTGGAAGGTCCGCTTCACCGACCAGGTGAACCCGGACGCGACCTTCGTGAAGCTGATGACCGACGGCATCCTGCTCGCCGAGATCCAGACGGACCGCGAGCTGCGCGCCTACGACACGATCATCATCGACGAGGCCCACGAGCGCAGCCTCAACATCGACTTCCTGCTCGGCTACCTGGCCCAGCTGCTCCCCAAGCGCCCCGACCTCAAGGTCGTGATCACCTCCGCGACCATCGACCCGGAGCGGTTCTCCCGCCACTTCGGCGACGCCCCGATCGTCGAGGTCAGCGGGCGGACGTATCCCGTCGAGGTCCGCTACCGGCCGCTGCTCGAAGAGGACAGCGAGGAGAGCGACCGCGACCAGATCACGGCGATCTGCGACGCCGTCGACGAGCTCCAGGCCGAGGGGCCGGGCGACATCCTCGTCTTCCTCTCCGGCGAGCGGGAGATCCGCGACACCGCCGACGCGCTGATCAAGAAGAAGCTGCGCTTCACCGAGGTGCTGCCGCTCTACGCCCGCCTCTCGCACGCCGAGCAGCACCGGGTCTTCCAGCAGCACACCGGCCGCCGGATCGTGCTGGCGACCAACGTCGCCGAGACCTCCCTGACGGTCCCCGGCATCAAGTACGTGATCGACCCGGGCACGGCCCGCATCTCCCGCTACAGCCACCGCACCAAGGTGCAGCGGCTGCCCATCGAGCGGATCAGCCAGGCCAGCGCCAACCAGCGCAAGGGCCGCTGCGGCCGTACCAGCGACGGCATCTGCGTCCGGCTGTACTCCGAGGACGACTTCAACGCCCGGCCGGAGTTCACGGACGCGGAGATCCTGCGGACCAACCTGGCCTCCGTCATCCTCCAGATGACCGCGGCCGGCCTCGGCGAGATCGAGAAGTTCCCCTTCATCGACCCGCCGGACCACCGCAACATCCGCGACGGCGTCCAGCTGCTCCAGGAGCTCGGCGCGCTCGACCCGGCGGAGAAGGACCCGTCGAAGCGGCTCACCCCGATGGGCCGGCAGCTCTCCCAGCTGCCGGTGGACCCGCGGCTGGCCCGCATGGTCGTGGAGGCGGACAAGAACAACTGCGTGCGCGAGGTCATGGTCA
This sequence comes from Streptomyces sp. NPDC058157, assembly GCF_042884105.1. NCBI lineage: Bacteria > Bacillati > Actinomycetota > Actinomycetes > Kitasatosporales > Streptomycetaceae > Streptomyces > Streptomyces sp. NPDC058157. Next base: position 24,017 of record NZ_JBHVUQ010000066.1, on the reverse strand, counting down.
TCGCGGCGGCCCTGTCGATCCAGGACCCGCGCGAGCGCCCGTCGGACAAGCAGACCCAGGCCGACCAGAACCACGCCCGGTTCAAGGACGAGACGAGCGACTTCCTCTCCTTCCTGAACATGTGGCGCTACGTCCGCGAGCAGCAGAAGGAGCGCGGCTCGTCCTCCTTCCGCCGGATGTGCAAGCAGGAGTACCTGAACTTCCTGCGCATCCGCGAGTGGCAGGACATCTACGCCCAGCTGCGCACGGTCGCGAAGACGATGGGCATCCACGTCAACGAGGCGGACGGCGCCGAGACGAACATCCACGTCTCGCTGCTGGCCGGTCTGCTGTCGCACATCGGTCTGAAGGACACCGACAAGAACGAGTACCTGGGCGCGCGGTCGGCGAAGTTCGCGGTCTTCCCCGGGTCGGCGCTGTTCAAGAAGCAGCCGAGGTTCGTGATGTCGGCGGAGCTGGTGGAGACCTCGCGGCTGTGGGCGCGGGTCAACGCCAAGGTGGAGCCGGAGTGGGTCGAGCCCCTCGCGCAGCACCTGATCAAGCGCACGTACAGCGAGCCGCACTGGGAGAAGGACCAGGCGGCGGTGATGGCGTACGAGAAGGTCACCCTGTACGGGGTGCCGATCGTCGCCCAGCGGAAGATCAACTACGGCCGGATCGACCCGGAGGTCTCGCGCGAGCTGTTCATCCGCAACGCGCTGGTCGAGGGCGACTGGCGCACCCACCACAAGTTCTACGCCGACAACCGCAAGCTGCTGACCGAGGTCGAGGAGCTGGAGAACCGGGCGCGGCGCCGCGACATCGTCGTGGACGACGAGACCCTGTTCGACTTCTACGAGCAGCGGATCCCCGAGCACGTGGTGTCGGGGGCGCACTTCGACTCCTGGTGGAAGCACAAGCGGCGCGAGGAGCCCGAACTCCTCGACTTCGAGCGCGAGATGCTGCTGACGGAGAAGGCGGCCGGGGTCACCAAGGCCGACTACCCGGACTCCTGGCGGCAGGGGCAGCTGAAGTTCCGGGTGACCTACCAGTTCGAGCCGGGCGCGGACGCGGACGGCGTGACCGTGCACATCCCGCTCCAGGTGCTGAACCAGGTCGCCGAGGAGGGCTTCGACTGGCAGATCCCGGGTCTGCGCGAGGAGGTCGTCACCGAGCTGATCCGCTCGCTGCCCAAGCCGATCCGCCGGCACTACGTACCCGCGCCGAACTACGCGTCCCGCTTCCTGGAGAAGCAGCCGTCGCTCCAGGAGCCGCTGCCGGTGGTGCTGGCGCGCGAGCTCCAGCGGATGGTGGGGGTGCCGGTCTCGGCGGAGGACTTCGACCTCTCCCGGATCCCGGACCACCTGAAGATCACCTTCCGGATCGTCGACGAGCGGCGCCGCAAGCTCGCCGAGGCCAAGGACCTGGAGGCCCTGCGGCTCCAGCTGAAGCCCAAGGCCCGCCAGGCCCTGTCCAAGGCCGCGGCCGCCACCGCCGAGCGGGCGGGCGGGGAGTCGGTGGAGCGCACCGGGCTGACCGACTGGACGATCGGCTCCCTGGTGCGGGTCTTCGAGACCCGGCGGGCCGGCCAGCCGGTGAAGGCCTACCCGGCGCTGGTCGACGAGGGGACGAGCGTCTCGGTGCGCCTCTTCGACACCGAGGCGGAGCAGCAGCGGGCGATGTGGCTGGGCACGCGGCGGCTGATCCTGCTGAACATCCCGGTGAACCCGGCGAAGTTCGCCTCGGACAAGCTGACCAACCAGCAGAAGCTGGCCCTCTCCCGCAATCCGCACGGCTCCATCCAGGCGCTGTTCGACGACTGCGCGACCGCGGCCACCGACAAGCTGATCGCCGACCACGGCGGGCCGGCCTGGGACGAGGCGGGCTTCCGCCGGCTGTTCGACCGGGTCCGGGCCGACCTGGTGGACACCACCGTGCGGACCGTCGGGCAGGTGCAGCAGGTCCTGGCGGCCTGGCAGGCCTGTGAGCGGCGGCTGAAGGCCACGAACAGCCTGGCCCTGATGGCCAACGTCGCGGACGTGAAGGCGCAGCTGGCGGCGCTGATGCCGGCCGGTTTCGTGACGCTGACCGGGCTGAAGCGGCTGCCGGACCTGATGCGCTACCTGGTGGCGGCCGACCGGCGGCTCCAGCAGATGCCGACGGGCGCCCAGCGCGACACCACGCGCATGGAGAAGGTCCACGAGATGCGGGACGAGTACCTGTGGCTGCTGGAGCAGTTGCCGAAGGGGCGGCCCGTGCCGGAGGCGGTCACCGAGATCCGCTGGATGATCGAGGAACTGCGGGTCAGCTACTTCGCGCACGCGCTGGGGACGGCGTACCCGATCTCCGACAAGCGCATCGTGAAGGCGGTGGACGCCCTCGCTCCGTGATCCGGTTCGACCGCACCCCCTGACCTGCTGTACAGTCTGACTCGCAGCCGAGCGATCGGCAGCGATTCGAGGACCTGTGGAGCAGTTGGTTAGCTCGCCACCCTGTCAAGGTGGAGGTCGCGGGTTCAAGTCCCGTCAGGTTCGCAGAAACGTCAGGGCCCGTATCCCGCAAGGGATACGGGCCCTGACGCGTTGTCGGTCCCGGCGACCCGCACCCGGCCGGACGCGCTCTGCCACCCCATGATCACCCGGGGCTCACGACGCCCCTGGAAGCCCCTCAGGCGGCCCCGGCCGCCCACCCCCGCCTCCTGGGCCACCCCCGCCGCCCACGGCCCCTCCAGGGCCGCTCCGGCGCCTCGGGGTACACATCGGCCAGAAGGTAGAAATCCCCCGTTCGGGTGAGGCCCTCTGTACGGGACGTCCCTTTACGGGGCGCATTGCCGGATGTACAAGAGTCATCAGGTGTGACGGGAGTCACCACATGAGTTTTTGAGACTCGCACATTTATCGGACCCCTACGCATGCTCGATTTAATATGTGCAATGGCACCCACCCGCACAGGGTGGCTCCGGGGACAAAAAAATCGCGCTGGACCCGGCGGAGTCCAGCGCGATCGACGACTGTGCCTGTTGGGGCAGGCCCTGCCGTGTGAAGCTGTGTGGGTTCATCGGATTGGGGGATCCGATACGCACCCTTTAAAGCGGTGGTGCTGCGGGACCTCAGGCCTCGCTGCGCTGCTGCGGAATTCCCGCGAGCAGTGCGCGAACCTCGGCCTCGCGGTAACGGCGGTGTCCACCCAGGGTGCGGATGGACGTGAGCTTGCCGGCCTTGGCCCAGCGGGTAACCGTCTTCGGGTCCACGCGGAACATGGTGGCAACCTCAGCCGGGGTCAGCAGCGGCTCGGCATCAGGGGTGCGAGCGGTCATGAGCGGCCTCCTCGGGAGAACCGAACCATCTCGGTTCTTTCCTCTAAATTCTGCACCTTGGCCCGCGTTGCCCGAAATGGACAGACGCAGGCCGAGTCGGTTATAGGACGAACGGCTTGTCCTCGGCACTACAACTACACCATCCGTCCAGCCTCGACGGCCAAACCGATGGAATTGCCCTCCGAGGTGTTCATCAGCGGCGGAAGCCGATGGACCGCCCTATAACGGACAGTCACCCCACTGTGACGATCAGTCACAGAGCGATCAGGAGTCGTCAGACCCCCCATAGAGTGCAATACCGAGCATTCCGCCCTTAGTTGGGCGGAAGGAACCCTCCCCGGACTCCTTGTCCTATTTTGGCATGAGGATAGGGGATGGGCGCAAGGGTGTGGATAGTGCGGTCCGTCACGCTTGAGCCAATGGCCCGGATCGGGACGTAGGTCCTGGAACAAAGACCCTAATACCGTGATCAAGCACCTGATCTGCGACTTGTGGGCCATTCGGCCGATCATGACCGATACGGGCGATACGCGGAGCGCCCGAACGGGTTCCGAACAGGTACGTCCATGATCTACGCAGACCCCGCCTCCGGAAAGGGTCAAGGCTGCCTCTAGTTCGCGAAAAGTCTCTCCCTCACCACCCTCCAGCGCCCCGCGAGTTCCCCGTACACCGCCGCCGCACCCTCCTCGTCCCCCTCCCGGAGGGCCGCGATCCCCTCCGCGAGGTCGCGGGCCGAGCGGTCCGCGGCCAGCCCGTCAGCCGGGAGGGCGTGGAGCAGCCCGCCGTAGTCCAGTTCGACCATCGACCTCGGATGGAACTCCTCCAGCCAGCGCCCGACCTCCGCCAGCCCCTCCGCCAGCGGCCCGTACCCCGGCCGCCCCCGCCCCTCCGCCTCGCGCAGCGTCCGCAGCCCCCGCGCGAGCCGGCGCCGCGCCTGCACCATCGGCGTCCGGTACCGCAGCCGCTCGCCCGGCAGGTACTCCCGTTCCTCGTCCGCCACCAGCACGAACCAGCGCAGCGGCACCTGCCACACCCCGGTCCGGATCCACGGCCGCGCGTCGGGGTTCCGCTCCCGCCAGGCCCCGTACTCCGCGGCTGCCCTGCGCCGGGCCGACGGCGGCAGCGCCGCGTCCAGCACCGGCGCCGGGAAGTTCGCCACCAGCTCCTCCAGGGCCAGCCACCCGCGCAGCCGCGTCCGCCACGGGCACACCAGCAGCACCCCGTCCACCTCGGCGGTGAAGGCGTCCCCGCTCTCGTGCGCCGGCACCCCGACCACCGGCACCCGGACCAAGTCGGACAGGGACCGCCGCAGTTCGTCCTGGGCGGTGGGCGCGGGCCCGCGCCGGGCGTACGCCGCCCAGTGCGTGCGCTCGGGCTCCGGGAAGGAGCCGAGGGGCTCGTAGACCCGCAGGTAGGACGCGTACGGGACCGTCGGCGCGGGCCGCGCCGACGGCGGCCGGAGGTCGGGGGATTCGCTCACCCTCTGGTCCTCCCCGCTTTGGCGGCCCGGTTCACCTCCAACTCGCGGCCCGGAAAGGCGATCCGGGAACCGGGGCCGGACCGGCCGCCGGACCCGGGGCGTTCCGATCCCCGGACAACGGCCACCGGCGCCCGCCACAGGTCTTACTCTGCTCCCAGTGCGCCCTCCCCCACCCGCAGGGCGGGCGTCTTTCCGCCGCATCTCTTCCATGGGAGTCACCACCGTGACCGAAATGACCGACGGCGTCCTGCACACCCTGTTCCGCAGTGAGCAGGGCGGCCACGAGCAAGTCGTGCTGTGCCAGGACCGGGCCACCGGACTCAAGGCCGTCATCGCCATCCACTCCACCGCCCTGGGCCCCGCCCTCGGCGGTACGCGCTTCCACGCGTACGCCTCCGACGAGGAGGCCGTCCGTGACGCGCTGAACCTCTCGCGCGGCATGTCGTACAAGAACGCCCTCGCCGGTCTCGACCTCGGCGGCGGCAAGGCCGTGATCATCGGCGACCCCTCGGTCATCAAGACCGAGGAACTCCTGCTGGCCTACGGCCGCTTCGTGGAGTCCCTCGGCGGCCGCTACGTCACCGCCTGCGACGTCGGCACGTACGTCGCCGACATGGACGTCGTCGCCCGCGAGACCCGCTGGGCCACCGGCCGCTCCCCCGAGAACGGCGGCGCCGGCGACTCCTCGGTGCTCACCGCCTTCGGCGTCTTCCAGGGCATGCGCGCCAGCGCCCAGCACCTGTGGGGCGACCCGACCCTGCGCGGCCGCAAGGTCGGCGTCGCGGGCGTCGGCAAGGTCGGCCGCCACCTGGTGGAGCACCTCCTGGAGGACGGCGCCGAGGTCGTGATCACGGACGTCCGCGAGGAGTCCGTGCGCGAGATCCTCGACAAGCACCCCGGCGGCAAGGTCTCGGCCGTGGCTGACACCGAGGCGCTGATCCGCACGGAGGGCCTGGACATCTACGCCCCCTGCGCGCTGGGCGGCGCCCTGAACGACGCCTCCGTCCCGGTGCTCACGGCCTCGGTCGTGTGCGGCGCGGCCAACAACCAGCTGGCCCACCCGGGTGTCGAGAAGGACCTCGCGGACCGCGGGATCCTCTACGCCCCGGACTACGTGGTCAACGCGGGTGGCGTGATCCAGGTCGCCGACGAGCTGCACGGCTTCGACTTCGACCGGTGCAAGGCCAAGGCTTCGAAGATCTTCGACACCACGCTGGCGATATTCGCACGTGCGAAGGAAGACGGGATCCCGCCGGCCGCCGCGGCCGACCGGATCGCCGAGCAGCGGATGGCCGACGCCCTCGCCGCGCGCGCCGCGGCCCGCAAGGCGTAGCACCGCCGGGGTCCGGGCAGACGCCCACCGGACCCGTGCCGGTGACCCGCCGGAGCGCGGCGAGACGGAACTCACTGCGCTTCGGCGGGTCGGCGGCCAGGAAAGCGTTAAAATCGCAGCTGACCAGCGAGTACGGGGTGTCCCGCTGGTTCTGTGGAGAGGCACGTCATGCGGGCGGCGTACCGTATGGCTGCGGAAGCAGGTACCGTTAAACCCCTACGGACGGTCTCTCTACGGAGAGCCCGCTCCGAACCATGAACGCGTGTCAGACTCTGGGGCCGTCGAGCCCCGTCACCGAGGGGGTCGAGCCATGGGGCGCGGCCGGGCCAAGGCCAAGCAGACAAAGGTCGCCCGCCAGCTGAAGTACAACAGCGGCGGGACTGACCTCTCGCGTCTGGCCAATGAGCTGGGCGCATCGCCGACAGAGCCGCTGCCTATCAGCGCGCCGGTCGAAGTCGATGACGATCTGGACGACGACGACCCGTACGCGAAGTACGCGGATCTCTACAACGACGACGACGAGGACGAGGACGAAGAGTCCGGTCCGTCGGCGCACCGTCGCGGGGCTTGACGCACAGCACCTCTGCCGTGAGCGTCTCCACAGTCCGGCTTCTGCCGGCTGAAAGCTGAAAATGCCGAAACCCGGTCCAGGGCCATGCCCCGGACCGGGTTTCAGCGCTGCTCAGACCGCGTAGTCGCCGGTCAGGGTCGCACCCTCGGTGTGGTCGCCCCGGTCGAGGATCTCGCCGGCGACCCAGGCCTCGACGCCCCGGTCGGCCAGCGCCGTCAGGGCCACGTCCACCGACTCCTGCGGGACCACGGCCATCATGCCGACGCCCATGTTCAGGGTCTTCTCCAGCTCCAGGCGCTCGACGTCCCCGGCCTTGCCGACCAGGTCGAAGATCGCACCGGGGGTCCAGGTGGAGCGGTCGACCGTGGCGTGCAGGTGGTCGGGGATGACCCGGGCCAGGTTCGCGGCGAGGCCGCCGCCGGTGATGTGCGAGTACGCGTGGACCTCGGCCGTCCGGGTGAGGGCCATGCAGTCCAGCGAGTAGATCTTGGTCGGCTCCAGCAGCTCCTCGCCGAGGGTCCGGCCGAGCTCCTCGACGTGCCGGTCGAGGGACATCCCGGCGCGGTCGAAGAGGACGTGCCGGACGAGCGAGTACCCGTTCGAGTGAAGGCCGGACGAAGCCATCGCGATGACGGCGTCCCCCGTACGGATGCGATCGGCGCCGAGGAGGCGGTCGTACTCGACCACGCCGGTGCCGGCGCCCGCGACGTCGAAGTCGTCCGGTCCGAGCAGGCCCGGGTGCTCGGCGGTCTCGCCGCCGACCAGGGCGCAGCCGGCGAGGACGCAGCCCTCGGCGATGCCCTTGACGATGGCCGCGACCCGCTCGGGGTGGACCTTGCCGACGCAGATGTAGTCCGTCATGAAGAGGGGCTCGGCGCCGCAGACGACGATGTCGTCCATGACCATGGCGACGAGGTCGTGGCCGATGGTGTCGTAGACGCCCATCTGGCGGGCGATGTCCACCTTGGTGCCGACGCCGTCCGTGGCCGAGGCCAGCAGGGGGCGCTCGTAGCGCTTGAGGGCGGAGGCGTCGAAGAGGCCGGCGAAGCCGCCGAGGCCGCCGAGGACCTCGGGGCGCTGCGTCTTCTTCACCCACTCCTTCATCAGCTCGACGGCGCGGTCGCCCGCTTCAATGTCGACGCCGGCGGCTGCGTAGCTGGCCCCGGTGGTCTTCTCAGTCATGACAGGCGAGAGCTTTCGTGTCGTTGCTGCGTGTGGTGCCGGGCCCCGGGAGAAGCCTCAAAGACAGGGCATGGCGCAGGTGGAGCCGGGCCGGCCCGGGAAGGGCCGGCCCACGGGCCTACGGGCGGCGGAGCGCGTCGGCGGCGTCGGTGCCGCCCGCGAGCTCGTTCTCCAGGAGCTGCTTGCCCAGGAGCTGCGGGTCGGGCAGCTCCATGGGGTACTCGCCGTCGAAGCAGGCACGGCAGAGGTTGGGCTTCTGGATGGTGGTCGCCTCGATCATCGAGTCGAGCGAGATGTACGAGAGCGAGTCGGCGCCCAGCGACGTGGCGATCTCGTCGACCGTCATGCCGTTGGCGATCAGCTCGGCCCGGGTGGCGAAGTCGATGCCGAAGAAGCACGGCCACTTCACCGGCGGCGAGGAGATCCGGATGTGGACCTCGGCCGCGCCGGCCTCGCGGAGCATCTTCACGAGGGCGCGCTGGGTGTTGCCGCGGACGATCGAGTCGTCGACGACGACGAGGCGCTTGCCCCGGATGACTTCCTTGAGCGGGTTGAGCTTGAGGCGGATGCCGAGCTGGCGGATCGTCTGCGAGGGCTGGATGAAGGTCCGGCCGACGTAGGCGTTCTTGACCAGGCCGGAGCCGTACGGGATCCCGCTGGCCTCGGCGTAGCCGACGGCGGCGGGCGTGCCGGATTCCGGCGTCGCTATCACCAGGTCGGCCTCGACCGGGGCCTCCTTGGCGAGGCGCCGGCCCATCTCGACGCGCGAGAGGTAGACGTTGCGGCCGGCGATGTCGGTGTCCGGGCGCGCCAGGTAGACGTACTCGAACACACAGCCCTTGGGCTTCGCTTCCGCGAAGCGCGAGGTGCGCAGGCCGTTCTCGTCGATCGCGATGAGCTCGCCCGGCTCGACCTCGCGGACGAAGCTGGCGCCGCAGATGTCGAGGGCGGCGGTCTCGCTCGCGACCACCCAGCCGCGCTCCAGGCGGCCGAGGACCAGCGGGCGGATGCCCTGCGGGTCACGGGCGGTGTAGAGGGTTCCCTCGTCCATGAAGACCAGCGAGAAGGCGCCCTTGACCTGCGGGAGGACCTTGGCGGCCGACTCCTCGATGGTCAGGGGCTTGCCGTCGTCGTCGGTCTGGCCGGCGAGGAGGGCGGTCACCAGGTCGGTGTCGTTGGTGGCCGCCACCTGGGTGGCGCGGCCGTCCTGACGGGGGAGGTCGGCGACCATCTCGGCGAGCTCGGCGGTGTTCACCAGGTTGCCGTTGTGACCCAGGGCGATCGAGCCGTGGGCGGTCGCCCGGAAGGTGGGCTGAGCGTTCTCCCAGACGGACGCACCGGTGGTCGAGTAGCGGGCGTGACCGACCGCGATATGACCCTGGAGCGAACCGAGGGAGGTTTCGTCGAAGACCTGGGAAACGAGGCCCATGTCCTTGAAGACGAGGATCTGGGAACCGTTGCTCACAGCGATTCCCGCGGACTCTTGTCCGCGGTGCTGCAGTGCATACAGTCCGAAGTAGGTGAGCTTGGCGACCTCTTCACCCGGAGCCCAGACACCGAAGACGCCGCAAGCGTCCTGGGGGCCCTTCTCGCCGGGGAGCAGGTCGTGGTTGAGTCGTCCATCACCACGAGGCACGCCCCCGAGTGTAGGCGAGATCGACCACTGGTCCGAATTGGGGACGGCCGGGAAATGTCACAGCACAGAGGGTGACCGGATGCCTCCGTCTCGCTATTCGATCTTTTGTTGACATCTACGAGGCAATTCGTACAGGCTCTCGCCCCATGCAGCCCCTCGGTGACCGTGCCGTCACCCTCGTCGAGCGCCGACACGTTGACCTGGTCCGTGTCGCGAGCGCCATGTGTCGTTGCTGCGCGTAGCCACAACTCTTCCTCCCTTTTCCTGATTTCGCTCCGCCCCGCCCCGCCCCGCCGTGCCGCGCGCCGTCCCGTGCGCGCCCGGGCCGGGGGCCGCCGAGCCGTGTCTTGGAGTATTCGTGTCTTCGTACAACAGCAAGCTGTCCCGTCGTGCCTTCGGGGGTGCCGTCGGAGCGACCGCGGCGACCGCCGCCGTGGGGCTGGGCGCCGGTCCGGCGCAGGCCGCGGAGGGCCCCGGAGGGGGTCCGCAGGAGCGTGAGTTCCGGGCCGCGCGCGGCCGCGGCTCGCGCCGTCCGAACATCCTGTTCATCCTGGGCGACGACCTCGGCTGGGCCGACCTGTCCTCGTACGGCTCCCCGCACATCAAGACCCCCAACCTGGACCGCCTCGCCCGCCAGGGCGTCCGGTTCACCGACGCCTACGCCGGCTCGGCGACCTGCTCCCCGACCCGCTTCAGCCTCTACACCGGGCGCTACCCGGCCCGTACCAAGGGCGGGCTGGCCGAGCCGATCGCGGACAGGACGGTGGGCCTGGACCCGACGCACCCGACGCTGGCCTCGCTGCTGCGCGACGCCGGGTACGCGACCGCGCTGATCGGCAAGTGGCACGCGGGCTACCTGCCGGACTACGGCCCGACCAAGTCGGGCTGGGAGGAGTTCTTCGGGAACTTCGGCGGGGCCCTGGAGTACTACTCCAAGCTGGGCCTGGGCGGCGAGTACGACCTGTACGAGGGCGACGCCGAGTACAAGGACCTGCGCTACTACACGCGGATCATCACGGAGCGGGCGAGCGAGTACGTCTCCCGCGACCACCACGGCAAGCCGTGGCTGCTGAACCTGAACTTCACCACCCCGCACTGGCCGTGGATCGCCGACGGGGACACCGCGCAGAGCGCCGAGATCATCCGGCGGATCAAGGCGGGCGACGCCCGGGCCCTGTGGCACCAGGACGGCGGCTCCGTGGAGAAGTACAAGCAGATGGTCGAGGACCTGGACCGCTCGGTGGGCCGGGTGCTGGACGCGCTGAAGCGCTCGGGGCAGGAGGAGGACACCCTGGTCGTCTTCGGCAGCGACAACGGCGGCGAGCGCTTCTCGTACAACTGGCCGCTCTCCGGCAACAAGGCCTCCCTCCAGGAGGGCGGCATCCGGGTGCCGAACATCCTGCGCTGGCCGGCCCGGATCGACGGCGGCCAGGTCAGCCGGGTCCCGGTGTTCAGCCCCGACTGGACGGCGACCCTGCTGGAGGTCGCCGGGACCCGTCCGCACCGGGCCTACCCGCTGGACGGGGTGAGCCTGGCCGGGTACCTGCTGCGCGGGGAGAAGCCGGCCGAGCGGGACCTGTTCTGGCGGGTGCGCGGGGAGCGGGCGCTGCGGCGCGGGAACTGGAAGTACTACCGGGGCAAGTCGGGCCGCGACCAGCTGTTCGACCTCGCCGGGGACCTGCGCGAGCAGGCCGACCGGGCGGCGGCGGAACCGGCCCGGCTGGCGGAGCTGCGCACGGCCTGGGAGCGCACGGACGCCACCCTCCTGCCGTACCCGTCCTGACCCGCCCCGCTCATTCGGCGGCGGAGTCCGCCTCGGCGGTCAGGCCCAGGCCGTCGGCGGCGGTGAGGGTGAGGGTGCGCCCCTGGACCTTCCAGGCGAGCGGTCCCGCGCCGAGCAGCCGGGTCATCGTCCGCTCGACCTCGCCGGCCGGTCCCTCGCAGGCCATGCGCGTGCTGGTGACGGGGCCGAACGTGACGGTGGCGCCCTCGACGGCGGCCGGGGCGCTGAACCGGTTGCAGCCGAGGCTGCCGCCGGCGGTGCCGTCGGGGGCGAGGGTGAACCGGGCCCGGCCGGCCGCCCCGGCGGGGACGGGGGCGCCGGCCAGGGCGGTCACGGTCCAGCCGGTCACGGTCAGCGGGGCGTCCGGCTCCGGGGCCGTGGCGGTGATCCGCCCGGTCACGGGCGGGCCGCTCCCGTCCTGCGGGGCGGCCGTGCAGCCGGTCAGCGCGGCCAGTACGAGGACCAACCCTGCGGCGACGGGCCCGGCGGGGTGCCTGGGGATACGCATGCCCCTGGGACGGCCCGAAGCCACGTCTGGTTCCCCTCCCCTCAGCTCATCAGCGGGAGCAGCCCGGACAGGTCGGCCCGCTCGCCGCTCGCGCTGACCCGCGCCGCGTCCAGGGCCTCGGCCCAGCCGGTGCGGCCGGTGGCGAGCCGGAGCCAGGTCAGCGGGTCGGTCTCGACCACGTTGGGCGGGGTGCCGCGGGTGTGCCGGGGGCCCTCGACGCACTGGACCACCGCGAAGGGCGGGATCCGCACCTCCACCGACCCGCCGGGCGCCTTCACCGCGAGGGCGTCGGCGAGCAGCCGGGTGCAGGCGGCCAGCGCCTGCCGCTCCAGGGGGATGTCCAGGCCGGTGGCCCGGTTCAGGTCGTCGGTGTGGACCACGAGCTCCACGGTCCGGGTGACCAGGAAGTCGGCGAGGGTCATGTCCCCGATCCACAGGTGCATGACCCGGCTGCCGGGGCTGGCCTCCAGCGCCTCGGCCATCCGGGCGCCGGCCCGCTCGAACAGTTCGGGGACGGGGGCTCCGGTGAGGGTCTCCCGGGCGGCCTCGGAGATCTTCCCGGCGAGGGAGGCGGTGGCGAAGGGCCACTCGACGGCGCTCAGCTCGGCGACGGCGGCCGGCGGCCGCGCCAGCCCCCCGGCCAGCGAGTCCGCGATCCAGGCGACGTGCCCGGCGAGCTCCCCGACGCTCCACTCCCCGACCCCGCTGGGGCGCGCCAGTTCCTCGGGCCCCAAGTCCCGTACGCCCCGGGCGACATGCCCGAACTGGGCGGTGACGGCCGCGCGGATCTTCGCGTGGTCGTAGGTACGCGTCTTCTTCTTCACGGGCGCCATGCCCCGACCCTACTGGGGGAGCCCCGCGGCGGCGCGGACGCACCGAGGTCCCGCCCGCACACCGCGCGGACGGGACCTCGTACGACCGGGGACGATCAGGCCAGCAGGCCCGGGATCGTGGCCTCGTGGGCCTCGCGGAGTTCCGTCAGGGGGAGGGTGAACTCGCCCTGGATCTCGATCTCCTCGCCGTCCACCACGCCGATGCGGGCGGCCGGCAGGCCCCGCGCGCCGCACATGTCGGTGAAGCGGAGCTCCTCGCTGCGCGGGACCGCCACGATGGCGCGGCCCGCGGACTCGGAGAACAGGAAGGTGAAGGCGTCCAGGCCCTCGGGGACGACGATCCGCGCGCCGTTGCCGCCCTTGAGGCAGGACTCGGCGAGCGCCTGGATCACGCCGCCGTCGGACAGGTCGTGCGCCGCGTCGACCATGCCGTCGCGGGACGCCGAGATCAGGATCTCGCCGAGCAGCTTCTCGCGGCCCAGGTCCACCTTGGGCGGCAGGCCGCCGAGGTGGTCGTGGACGACCTGCGACCAGGCCGAGCCGCCGAACTCCTCGGCGGTGTCGCCCAGCAGGTAGAGCAGCTGGCCGGCCTCGGCGAAGGCCATCGGCGTGCGGCGGTTGACGTCGTCGATGACGCCGAGGACCGCCACGACCGGGGTCGGGTGGATCGCGACGTCGCCCGTCTGGTTGTAGAGGGAGACGTTGCCGCCGGTCACCGGGGTGCCCAGCTCCAGGCAGCCGTCCGCGAGACCGCGGGTGGCCTCGGCGAACTGCCACATGACGTCCGGGTCCTCGGGGGAGCCGAAGTTCAGGCAGTCGGAGATGGCCAGCGGCTTCGCGCCGGTCGCGGCGACGTTGCGGTACGCCTCGGCCAGGGCCAGCTGCGCGCCCGTGTACGGGTCGAGCTTGGCGTAGCGGCCGTTGCCGTCGGTGGCCATGGCGACGCCGAGGTTGGATTCCTCGTCGATGCGGACCATGCCGGCGTCCTCGGGCTGCGACAGCACGGTGTTGCCCTGGACGAAGCGGTCGTACTGGTCGGTGACCCAGGACTTGGAGGCCTGGTTCGGGGAGGAGACCAGGGCCAGGACCTGCGCGCGGAGCTCCTCGGAGGTCTGCGGGCGGGGCAGCAGGCCCGCGTCGTCGGCCTGGAGGGCGTCCTGCCAGGAGGGACGGGCGTAGGGGCGGTTGTAGACCGGGCCCTCGTGGGCGACGGTGCCCGGGGGCACGTCCACGATCTGCTCGCCGTGCCAGAAGATCTCCAGGCGCTCGCCGTCGGTCACCTCACCGATGACGGTGGCGATGACGTCCCACTTCTCGCAGATCTCCATGAAGCGCTCGACGTGCTGCGGCTCGACGATCGCGCACATGCGCTCCTGCGACTCGCTCATGAGGATCTCCTCGGGCGAGAGCGTCGCGTCGCGCAGCGGCACGGTGTCCAGCTCGACGCGCATGCCGCCGGAACCGGCCGAGGCCAGCTCGCTGGTGGCGCAGGAGAGCCCGGCGCCGCCGAGGTCCTGGATGCCGGCGACCAGCTTCTCCTTGAAGATCTCCAGGGTGCACTCGATGAGGAGCTTCTCCTGGAAGGGGTCGCCGACCTGGACGGCGGGGCGCTTGGTCGGCTTCGTGTCGTCGAAGGTCTCGGACGCGAGGACCGAGACGCCGCCGATGCCGTCGCCGCCGGTGCGGGCGCCGTAGAGGATGACCTTGTTGCCGGGGCCGGAGGCCTTGGCGAGGTGGATGTCCTCGTGCTTCATGACGCCGATGCAGCCGGCGTTGACCAGCGGGTTGCCCTGGTAGCAGGAGTCGAAGACGACCTCGCCGCCGATGTTGGGCAGGCCCAGGCAGTTGCCGTAGCCGCCGATGCCCGCGACGACGCCCGGCAGGACGCGCTTGGTGTCGGGGTGGTCGGCCGCGCCGAAGCGCAGCGGGTCCACGACGGCGACCGGGCGGGCGCCCATGGCGAGGATGTCGCGGACGATGCCGCCGATGCCGGTGGCCGCGCCCTGGTAGGGCTCGATGTAGGACGGGTGGTTGTGCGACTCGACCTTGAAGGTGACCGCGTAGCCCTGGCCGACGTCGACGACGCCGGCGTTCTCGCCGATGCCGACGAGCATGGCGTCGTTCTCGGGGACCTTCTCGCCGAACTGCTTCAGGTGGACCTTGCTGCTCTTGTACGAGCAGTGCTCGGACCACATGACGGAGTACATGGCGAGCTCGGCGCCGGTGGGACGGCGGCCGAGGATCTCGCGGATCCGGGCGTACTCGTCCTCCTTGAGGCCGAGTTCCTTCCAGGGCTGGGAGGCGTCCGGGGTCTCGGTGGCGTTCTTTACGGTGTCGAGGCTCATGCGCTGACCAGCTTCTTCAGGACCGACGTGAAGAACGGGAGGCCGTCGGTGCGGCCGGTCCCGATCAGCGGCTCGACCGCGTGCTCGGGGTGCGGCATCAGGCCGACGACGTTGCCCTCGGCGTTGGTGATCCCGGCGATGTCGCGCAGCGAGCCGTTGGGGTTCACGTCGAGGTACCGGAAGGCCACTCGGCCCTCGGCCTCCAGTTCGTCGAGCGTGCGCTCGTCGGCGACGTAGCGGCCGTCCATGTTCTTGAGCGGGACCGAGATCTCCTGGCCGGCGGTGTAGTCGCCGGTCCACGCGGTGTCCGCGTTCTCCACCCGCAGCTTCTGGTCGCGGCAGATGAAGTGGAGGTGGTTGTTGCGGAGCATCGCCCCCGGCAGCAGGTGGGCCTCGGTGAGGACCTGGAAGCCGTTGCAGATGCCGAGGACCGGCATGCCGGCCTTGGCCTGCTCGATGATGGTCTCCATCACCGGCGAGAACCGGGAGATGGCCCCGGCGCGCAGGTAGTCCCCGTAGGAGAAGCCGCCCGCGAGGACGACCGCGTCGACCTGGTGCAGGTCCTTGTCGCGGTGCCAGAGCGAGACCGGCTCGGCCCCCGCGAGGCGGACGGCGCGCAGCGAGTCACGGTCGTCGAGCGTTCCGGGGAACGTGACGACACCGATGCGAGTGGTCACCGTCAGGCCTCGACCTTCACGGTGAAGTCTTCGATGACGGTGTTGGCGAGGAACGTTTCGGCCATCTTGTGGATGCGGTCGAGGGCGGCCTGGTCGACCGGTCCCTCCACTTCCAGTTCGAAGCGCTTCCCCTGGCGGACGTCGGCGATCCCCTCGAAGCCCAGGCGCGGCAGTGCACGCTGCACCGCCTGGCCCTGGGGGTCGAGGATCTCCGGCTTGAGCATGACGTCGACTACGACGCGTGCCACTGGCACTCCCGATGAGGTGGTTGGTGCAAGGCGGTTCCCTCAGCGTACCCGGCCGAAATTTCTACGCGGGTAGATATCGGCCGGGGGTCAGCGGGACGCGGTTTCGGCTTCACCAACGCTTCGCAAAATCCACCGGAAAACCACTCGCCCGGCATTGCGGCGGGACACGCGGGAGGAATTAACTGGGCTTCGCAATTCAATGGGAATCGCGGTACAAAGGAATCAGCCGGGATTCCTACGGTTTGACGTATTCCACCGAAACATCCACACAGGCGACATCACCGCACGTCAGCGCGCGCGGCGAGGCGCACGAAGGGACCGATATCCGTGGCGCAGCGCGTAGTAGTCACGATCTCCGACGACCTCGACGGCGGGGAAGCGTCGGAAACGGTCACGTTCGCCCTGGACGGTAAGTCCTACGAGATCGACCTCAATGTGGCGAACGCAAAGAAACTGCGGAAGGGCCTGGCCCCCTTCGTGGCCGCCGGCCGCCGCCAGTCCCGCTCGGGCAAGGCCTTCAAGCACACCGCCGTCGCCCCGGACCCGGCGGTCGTGCGGGCCTGGGCCCGCTCCAACGGGCACGACGTGCCCCCGCGGGGGCGCATCCCGAAGGCGGTCTACGCGGCCTACAACGAAGCCCACTGACCCCGGATTTGCCATGCACCCCCTCCGATCGGCTAGTGTGTGGATCACGCCGAGGGGCCAGGCCGGAAGGCCGGGAACCGAAGTCGTGCGGGTGTAGTTCAGTAGCAGAACACCCCCCTTCCAGGGGGGAGGCGCAGTGTGCAATCCCTGTCACCCGCTCTGCATCGCTTTACCGACCACGGTCGTGGATCAGGTAGAGTGAGGCACACAGTGAACGGCTCTCGGGTCGTAGCTGGGTATGCGGACGTAGCTCAGTTGGTAGAGCACCACCTTGCCAAGGTGGATGTCGCGCGTTCGAGTCGCGTCGTCCGCTCAGATGACAAAGGCCCCGATCTCCGATCGGGGCCTTTGTCGTTGTGTCGTGACTCACCCGCGATGACAAATGTCATCGGGGGCCGTGACAGCGTGCACTGCTCCCCTGCCCGGCCCGCCGGGAGGCTTGGGGCATGACCACCGACACAGTGATCCGGGCCGAGGGGCTCCGCCGCGGCTACTCCGGCGGCTTCGAGGCCGTGCGCGGCGTCAGCTTCTCCGTCACCCGCGGCGAGGTCTTCGCCCTCCTCGGCACCAACGGCGCCGGCAAGACCTCCACCGTCGAACTGCTCGAGGGGCTCGCCGCCCCCACCGGCGGCGAGGTCCGCGTGTTCGGGCTCGACCCGTACGCCCGCCGCTCCGAGGTCCGCCCGCGCACCGGGGTCATGCTCCAGGAGGGCGGCTTCCCCTCCGACCTGACCGTCGCCGAGACCCTGCGCATGTGGGGCGGCGTCACCACCGGTGCCCGCCCGGCAGCGGAGGTGCTGGAGCTGGTCGGACTGGCCGCGCGGGCCGCGGTGCGGGTCAAGCAGCTGTCCGGCGGTGAGCGGCGCCGCCTGGACCTGGCGCTGGCCCTGCTGGGGCGGCCCGAGGTCCTGTTCCTCGACGAGCCGACCACCGGGATGGACCCCGAGGGCCGCCAGGACACCTGGGACCTCGTCCGGGAGCTGCGGGCCCAGGGCACCACCGTGCTGCTGACCACGCACTACCTGGAGGAGGCCGAGTCCCTCGCGGACCGGCTCGCGATCATGCACGAGGGGGAGCTGGTGCTGACCGGCACCCCCGAGGAGGTCACCGCGACCCGGCCCTCCCGGATCCGTTTCACCCTGCCCGACGGGGTGCCCGCCGGACGGCTGCCGCTCGCGCTGCACGCCGCCGCCGACGGCCCGCGCGTGGAGATCCGCACCGACCGGCTCCAGGCCGACCTCACCGTGCTGCTGCGCTGGGCCGAGGACGCCGGGGTCGAACTGGCCGGGCTCGACGCCCGCCACGCCTCCCTGGAGGAGGCCTTCCTGGAGATCGCCCGCAGCCGCCGCGGCGCCGCCGACGGCACCCGTGACGGAAACACCCGTGACGACAGCACCCGTGACGACAGGACGACGGCGGTGGCCCGATGAACAACCCGACCCTGAACCCCGCCCGGATCGCCGCGCTCGGGCGCTCGGAACTGACCCTCCTGGTCCGCAACCGGGCCGCGCTGAGCGTGGCCCTGCTGATGCCCGCGGTCCTGGTGTTCACCCTGCGCGCCACGGTCCGCGGGGACAGCGCCGCCGCCGTCGCCGAGGCGACCCTGACCGGCGGCATCGGCATGGTGCTGCTGCTCGTCGTCTACATGAACCTGGTCTCCGCGTACGTCGCCCGGCGCGAGGAGCTCGTCCTCAAGCGGCTGCGCACCGGCGAGGCCGCGGACGTGGAGATCCTGGCCGGCAGCGCGCTGCCGTCGGCCGCCATCGCGCTCGCGCAGATCGCCGCCCTGGTGGTGGCCGGGGCGGCCGTGCTGGACGCCCCGATGCCGCAGAACCCGGCCCTGCTGCTGGCCGGCATCCTCGGCGCACTGCCGCTGCTGGCCTCGATGGCGGCGCTGACCAGCTCCTTCACCCGGAACGTGGAGACCGCCGGGCTCACCACGATGCCGCTGTTCCTGGTGACCGCGCTCGGCTCGGGACTGTTCGTCCGGGCGGACGTGCTGCCCGATGTGGTGGCCTCGGTGTGCGAACTGCTGCCCCTCAGCGGGGTGATGACGCTGATCCGGGCCGGGTGGAGCGGCGGGGTGGCGGGGTACGACCTGCTGGGGGCCGCGCTCACCTCGCTGGCCTGGATGATCGTCACCGTGTTTGCTGTCCAGCGGCGGTTCCGCTGGGAACCGCGACGTTAGGCAGAGGAAAGAGCCGGGGGGACGGGGCCGTGTCGAAGCTGACCGGGTGGTGGAAGAACCGCAGCAGTGCGGGCAAGGTCGAGGTGTACACGCGCTGGTCGTTCCACTTCTTCGTGCTCATCGAGATCGTCTCCTTCGGGCTGGTCTCGCTCGTCGCCGGCTCGGAAAGCAGCACCCCGCGGCCGCTGGCCGTCGTGGCCGTCCTCGTGGTCGTCGCCCATTCCGTCCTCGTCGGCTTCCTGTCGTCCAGGGCCCTGGACGCCGTGTGCGGACGCCGTGAACGGCCCGTCCGGCTCGCGGTGGTGACGGCGGCCGCCACCGGCGCGGCCGTGTTGGTCTTCCTCTGCCTGCGGCGGTTCGGCAGCCTCGACGAATCCGCGGCTCCCAGCCTCGTGGTGGGGGTGACCTGCTTCGGCTGCGGCTCCGTCGTCCTGGCCATGGAGAAGGTCCGGCGCATGAAGTACGTGCCCCTGGCCGCCGCCGCCGGGACCGCGGCGGTCGTCGCCGCCCTGGGCCTGTCGCCGAACGAGGTCGTCGGGTACTTCGCCGGTGTCCTGCTGGCCGGCGTCTTCCTCGCCTTCACCTGCGGTTTCTCCGGTTGGCTGCTGCGGACCGTCTACGAGCTCGACCACGCCCGGGAGCTCCAGGCCCGGCTGGCCGTGGCGGAGGAGCGGCTGCGGTTCGGGCGGGACCTGCACGACGTGATGGGCCGCAACCTGGCCGTCATCGCGCTCAAGAGCGAGCTCGCGGTGCAGCTGGCGCGGCGCGAACGCCCCGAGGCCGTGGACCAGATGATCGAAGTGCAGCGGATCGCGCGCGAATCGCAGATGGAGGTCCGCGACGTCGTGCGCGGCTACCGGGAGGCGGACCTCGCGGTGGAACTGGAAGGCGCCCGCGGGGTGCTCAGCGCGGCCGGCATGGACTGCCGCGTCGAGTTCGCCACGGCCGCCCGGGAACTGCCGGCCGAGGTGCAGTCCGCGCTCGGCTGGGTGGTCCGCGAGGCGACCACGAACGTCCTGCGGCACGGGGACGCCCGCAGCTGCCTGATCCGGCTGACGGACCGGGAGGCCGCGGGCACCCTGACGCTGCTGGTGGAGAACGACGGGGTGCCCGACGCCCCCGCCGGACCGCCCGGATCCGGGCTCGCGGGGCTGCGGGAGCGGCTCGCGGCCGTGGAAGGGACCCTGCACGCGGGACCGGCCGGCGGCGGCCGGTTCCGGCTGCGGGCCGAGATACCGCTGGAAGCACGAGGAGTGGAGGTGCGGGCGTGAACCCCGTACGGGTACTGCTGGCCGACGACGAACACCTGATCAGGGGCGCGCTGGCCGCCCTGCTGGGCCTGGAGGACGATCTCGCGGTCGTCGCCGAGGCGGCCTCCGGGCCCGAGGCCCTGGCCATGGCGCGGGCGCACCGGCCGGACGTGGCGGTGCTGGACCTCCAGATGCCGGGGGCGGACGGTGTGAGCGTCGCCACATCGCTGCGCACCGAACTGCCCGACTGCAAGGTCATGATCGTGACCAGCCACGGCCGCCCGGGGCACCTGAAGCGGGCCCTCACGGCGGGGGTGCGGGCCTTCGCGCCGAAGACGGTCTCGGCGCAGCGGCTGGCCGAGCTGATCCGTACCGTGCACGCCGGAGGCCGTTACGTGGACCCGGAGTTGGCGGCCGACGCGATCAGCGCGGGCGACTCGCCGCTGACGGCCCGTGAGGCCGAGGTGCTGGAACTCGCGGCCGACGGGGCACCCATCGCGGAGATCGCGGAACGGGCCTCGCTGTCGCAGGGGACCGTACGCAACTACCTGTCCTCGGCCGCGACGAAGCTGGGCGCCGAGAACCGGCACACGGCAGTGCGTCTCGCCCGGTCCCGGGGTTGGGTATAGTAGTTCTCGCGCTGCGGCGCACAGGCGGACATAGCTCAGTTGGTAGAGCACCACCTTGCCAAGGTGGATGTCGCGCGTTCGAGTCGCGTTGTCCGCTCAGCGAACGAAGGCCCCGATCGGTTGATCGGGGCCTTCGTCGTGTCAGCTCCAGGCCTGGCCGGTCAGGCGCTCGTAGGCCTCGACATACTTGGCGCGGGTCTGCGCCACGACCTCCTGCGGGAGGACCGGCGGCGGGAGCTCGCCCTTGGAGTCCCAGCCGGAGGCCGGGGAGGCCAGCCAGTCGCGGACGTACTGCTTGTCGAACGAGGGCTGCGTGCGGCCCGGCTGCCACAGGTCGGCGGGCCAGAAGCGGGACGAGTCCGGGGTGAGGACCTCGTCGGCGGCGACGAGCGTGCCGTCCGTGTCGAAGCCGAACTCGAACTTGGTGTCCGCGAGGATGATGCCGCGCTCGCGGGCGATGTCGCGGGCCCGCCCGTACACGGCGAGGGTGGTCTGGCGCAGCAGCGCCGCCGTCTCGGCGCCGGTGGTGCGGGCGACCTCCTCGTAGGAGACGTTCTCGTCGTGGTCGCCGACCTCGGCCTTGGCGGCCGGGGTGAAGATCGGGGCGGGCAGCTCGGAGCCGTCCACCAGGCCCTCGGGGAGGGCGAGTCCGCAGACCGTGCGGGACTGGACGTACTCCTTGAGGCCGGAGCCGGTGAGGTAGCCGCGGGCCACGCACTCGACCGGGACCATGTCGAGGCTCTTGCAGACCAGCGTGCGGCCGGCCCAGTCGGCGGGGGCGCCGGCGGGCAGGTCGGTGCTGATGACGTGGTTCGGGACCAGGTCGGCGAGCTGGTCGAACCACCAGAGGGAGAGCTGCGTGAGGATGCGGCCCTTCTCCGGGATCTCGGTGGGCAGCACCCAGTCGGCGGCGGAGATGCGGTCGCTGGCGACCATGACGAGGTTGCCGTCCTCACCGCGGTAGAGGTCGCGGACCTTGCCGGTGTGGAGGTGGACGAGGCCGGGCACCTGCACCGGCTCGGGCTTTTCGACGAATCCGGGCACGGGGTCTCCCTGTGGTTCTGTACGAGCGCGGGACCATTCTCCCGTACCGGTTCGCGAACGGGGACAACGGGTCCCGGTCAGTCCCTCTTGCAGATCCGGTCGAGGAGGTTGGCCGTGGCCCGCTGGATCCGTTCGTCCACGTGTCCGGGGCGGTCCAGGGCGGGGGACCAGGCGAAGGTGCCGGAGGCGAAGACGAGGGCGCCGCTGGGGGCCCGGTAGAGGGAGGTCTCCTGGTGCCGCTTGGCACCCTCGCCGTCGAGGTAGGGGGAGTGGGCGAGCAGGATCCGGTCCTGGTGCTCGGGGAGCTGGGTGCGCGGGAAGTACCGGTCGGCCTCGCCCGCCACCAGGCCGTCGAGCTCGTCGTTCTCGGTGGCGCCGGTGGAGTCCCACAGCCAGTGCGTGGCGTTGCGGACGATCAGGGGCGCGGGCTCCGGGACGCGGCCCGCGTACTGGATGCCGAGCAGCTGCTGTTCCGGGCGGTCGACCTCGCGCCAGAGGCTGGGGCGGCCGGGGCCGCGGCGTTTTCGGCAGGTCAGGAGCCGGTCGGGCACCCCGGAGGGGGAAGGGGCCAGTTCGACCTGCCAGTACATGGTGTTGGCGGAGAGGAAGACCAGCGAGGTGCCGTGGTCACGGGCGCGCTCGACGGTGCGGCGCATGGGGAGCGACCAGTACTCGTCGTGGCCGGGGAAGACCAGGCCCCGGTAGCGGGTGGGGTCGACGCGGCCGGCGTGCAGGTCGCGGGTGTCGGCGTAGGCGAGGTCGTAGCCGTAGCGCTCGGCCCAGCGGATGAAGTCGTAGGCGTGGCCGACGTGCAGGGGCAGGCCCGCGCCCGCGTACGGGCGGTCGAAGGAGACCGTGATGGCCGCGTCCTGCTCGCCGAGGAGCCGGCCCTCCTCGTCCCAGGCGTGGTAGAGGCTGGCGCCGGTGCGGCCGTCCTCGGGGTAGAGGTTGTAGGCCTGCCAGGTGATGTCGGGGAGCAGGAGCAGGAGGTCCGCGGGGTGGTCGTCGCGGACCGTGAAGGGGATGTGGGAGCGGTAGCCGTCGGCGGTGGTGAGGACGGCCACGTAGGCGCCGATGCTCCAGTACGAGGGGACCTGGAGCCGCCAGGACTGCCACCAGTGGTGGCAGGAGACCGTGCGGTCGGCGGTGAGCGGGGGCGGCTGGACGATGCCGGAGAGCCGGGGGCTGGTGGTGATCTTCGAGGCGCCGTCGCCGCCGTAGTGGCCGATGCGGTAGACGTCGACCTGGAACTGCTGGGGCGGGTCGACGGTGATGTGGAAGTCGATGGCCTCGCCCGGGGCGACGGCTCCGGTGGAGGTGAAACCCTTGATCTGCCGGTGCACGTCGTCGGCGGTCCTGGGGCCGCCGCCCCGGCTGGGGGTGGTCTGGCCGGGGGCCAGGGCGGGGTCCACGTACCAGGGGACGACCTGGCCGGTGTCGTCGAAGTACACCTCGCTGCCCCGGAACCACGGCAGCGGGCCCTGGCCGAAGGGATCGTTCACCGCGTGCGCGAGCGCACCCGATTCCCAGCGCCGGATCTGGTCCGCACCCATTCCGCTCCCCTCCCTCGCGCCCCCGAACGCGTTTCTCGAACACGGTGGCGCGAGGCGGGTTTCGGACACCCGCGTCGCGACCGGTCCCAGCACATCACATAACGCACTCACTCCGTCACCGTTCGTCGCGAATTGACGGGAACGGAACCTGAGGCGCCGCCTCGCGTGGCGGGACGGGGTGGCGCCGGGGTGGCCCCAGGGGTGGCGCATCCGCCCTGGCCGGGCGGGCGGGGGCCGGGCCCGGTGGCGGTGCCGGTGCCGGTGCCGGTGCCGGTGCCGGTGGCTCAGACCAGGCGGACGGGCTTCTCCGGGCGGACGCCCAGTTCCGCGAGCCAGTCCCGGAGGGGGGCCGGGTCTCCGTCCTCGACGAGGGAGAGGACCCTGGGGGCCAGGTCCGCCCGGCGCTCGCCGCCGACCAGCAGGACCGGGCCGTCCAGCCAGTCCAGGCCGGGGCCGGCGCCCGCCGAGTCCACCGCCGCGCAGCAGACCAGGGCCGTGACGTGGTCGGCGAGCAGGTCCCGGCCGCTGCGCGGGGGCTGCAGCGGGAACAGGGGGAGGGTGTCGGCGCCCCGGCCGGGTCCGGCCCGGTGCGGGCCGGCGGTACGTTCCTCCCGCGCGAGGTCCCCGCTCAGCCGCCCGGCCAGGGCCTCTCCGGCGGCCCCGTCCCCGGCGGGGTCCGTGAGGTAGGCGAGCACCCGCTCCAGCGTCGGCCCGCCGAAGGCGTCGTGGACGGGCTCGGGGGCGGCCGGGGCGGCTTCGGCCCCGGGCTGCGGCACGGGCCGCGCGGCCGGCTGCGGGCCGGCGGGGAGGCCGTCGG